>JAJECE010000039.1 GCA_022822185.1 Rhodothermales bacterium
CCTGCTTACTGGCCAACTGGCCTCCGGCATATACATGACGAGACTACGATGTGGGCCCTTGTATGGAACGTGGGAACCTGTCGGGGTGATGTGAAGGGAGCGTGTCAAGCGGGCAGTCCCCGCAAGGCATTGAGTACCAACGCACTCCACAGGGGCGGATCATCCCGTAGTAGTGTGGAAATTTCTGTAATGGGAATGGAGCGAAGGGGGTGAACCATGCAGCGTAAGGCAACGAAGCAACCAAACGGGAGGACTTCGGCGCAAAACGCAAGGCCGTTATACCCAACGGCTGCATGGTAAGAGCCGTATGAAGCGAGAGTTTCACGTACGGTTCTGTGAGAGCCGGGGGGTGAAAATCCCCCCGGCTACTCGACATTCCCGGTTGAAACGTACTAATTGCTCCGCGGCCAAAATCTACATGACGCAATTAGGCTTTCTGAAGCGAAATCTAAGTGGATCTCTCCGGGTTGCCGTATTTTCTGCGTGTTGTTCAAGGTCAAACATTAATATGGTCCCCGTTCAATCTCTCCCGCAACTGGTCTTAGCCACGCGCAATACTTATAAAGCAGGTGAATTGAAGCTTTTATTGGCTTCTGCGCCGGTTGAGGTCATTGACTTGTCTACGTTTCCAGATGCGCCCCCGGTGGATGAGACCGCTCCTGATCTCAGAAGTAATGCAGCGTTGAAGGCCTTAAGTGCTCAAAAACATACCGGACTCTGGGCACTAGGGGATGACACGGGTCTCTATATTGACGCACTGGGTGGGCGGCCCGGCGTACACTCGGCGCGTTTTGCGGGTGAGCGGGCGGACGCGAAGGCGAACCGCGCCTTGGTGCTTGAGTTACTTGCGGATAAGTCAGATCGCACGGCGAGGTTTATGACCATATTAGCTCTGGCATATCCTGAAGGGATTCATTATTTTGAGGGACGGCTCAATGGACGTATTGCAGAGTCTTCTTTGTCTACTCAGGGTTTCGGTTATGAGTCCATCTTTATTCCTGACGGGGCCAGCGTCAGTCTTGCACAACTGTCCAGAAAAGAGAAGAATAAAATCAGCCATCGGGCGCAGAGTGCAATGGCGCTGGTGAGTTTTCTCGGTAAATTGAAGAAAGGATGATTGCTCTTGTGCAACGTGTTCAGGAGGCCTCGGTCACCGTAGATGATGTTGCGGTTGGCAGTATTGGCCGGGGCCTGCTCATCTTCCTGGGAATTCATTCACAGGATGGTCAACGGGAAGCAGACTGGCTGGTACGCAAATGTACGCGCCTGCGCATTTTCCCGGATGATGCGGGGCAAATGAATGTATCGGTTCGTGACCTTGGTGCAGACATTCTTCTTGTATCGCAATTCACCCTCTATGGCAATGCCAGAAAAGGACACCGGCCCTCCTTCACAGAAGCGGCTCGCCCTGCGGTTGCCGAACCTCTGTATGAGTATGTGAAGCATCGCCTCTCCAAAGAACTTGGACATCCGGTTGCCAGTGGCAGTTTCGGTGCCTCCATGCAGGTTTCTCTGGTCAATGATGGGCCGGTCACGATCTGGATGGAATGCAGCCCGGAAAAGACTCAAAATTCTCGCGTCTCTCAAACAGAGATTCGGTAGGGGGGTACCGTCCCATCATCCTCATGGTCCATGCCTAACGACAGTAACTTTATTCTAGGCGGCCACTTAAAAACTTCCAATCAGAGGGGCGTACAGGCAACAAGGCAGAGTAGTAAGGTGCTTATTGTTTGACAAATGTGTATTCAGATATCCATCCCCCTGATGAACCTGCCGAGACAATCAGATGAAAGAAACTGTCCAGTGTTAGGAGGCAGATACCCGACCATGGGAAATTAGCAGGAACATAACCAATCTCATTTCATCCCGTTGGATTCAGGATTTTTCCAATGTAGACATCTTTGTCTTCTCGCTGGAAGAGTACGTTCCGTTTTTCCATTTCACTTTTCTTCATATTCCATATCTCGCGCATCTTGGCCGAAGGAGTATTTGACACGATAAAGGAGTGGAGGGAGACAGACGGATCACTCAGACGGGCTTCAATCTCCTTAATGGTCTCAAAGAACTGGATTTTGGGATCGTTCGGTCCGAGATTACGGATTCCCTTGGGATCTACAAAGATAACCTTTTGCTGACCGTCCTCCAAGAGCCACAGGATGAAGTCAGGGTGAAAATTGCCCGCTTCAAAGAAGCCGACCCCGCGGCCGCGGCTGAGATTTCGCAGCAGGTACAATTCACGGGTCTTAAAGAAGGTCTCATTCTCATCATGGAATGCCTTGAGATCTTCCACAAAATCCCGCTCGCTCTTGTTAAGCGGGGCAGGACTAATCTGAACGATCGTGGAATCCAGGCTAAGCAAGGGCTGATAGAGGTGACATCCAAACCAAAGTGCCTTGATGCCTTGAAAGGCCCAGGGTTTCATTTCTCTCTTTTCAATCGCCGCTTTGAGTTCTTCTAATTTTTCGACAATTTCTATTTCTGACTGATCAATCAGTATCCGATAATACCCCTCGTCTGCTGATTCTTTCAAACCGAGGAGATTCGGATCGTCACCGCTCACGGTGCTATACTCCAGGTGGGGGAGTTCCCACATACGCTTGCGGAAGGTGTAGTAGCGTTCGGTATACTTCTTTAACAAAGCCAGTGCAATCTCCTCCCATATTTGCACCTTTTCGTAGGAATCCCCGGTCATTTCCTCTTCAGGTATCTGAAGGCAGTACCAGCTCTGATCAGCAAGCAGTTTCTCAATGACAGGTCGCGGGATATTCAATTTGTACCAGCCTCGCTCTGCCTTGAAGCGCTCAAGTTCAAAGTAAAGACGGTTGCAGTCCATGAAGGCTACATGACCCGGCTGAAAATGAGTTTTATTCGGTACAACATTGCGATCTCCCCCCTTGAGTTCATCGGACTTCATCGCACGAATCTTCGGATACCAGTTGAGATTTACCTTATGCTTCTGGAGATAAATGGTATCAGGATCGCTGACGGGGTCTGGTGCGGATACAGTTGGAACGGGGGCCAACATGCGGAATGCATCCTCCAGCTCTGTACTCACACCATTAATTTCCGTTTTGATGCGAATCGTCTTCAGTGGCTGTTTTCCGAGGTTCTTGATTACAGGTAACAGGAACTCAATAGGGTCATTATTAATGGGCAGTCCCTCCTCAACAAGAAAATTCCGGAACTGTATCATATAGTCTGCCTGAATACCAAAAACGCCGAGGGTCTCCAGCAGGCTGATGTGTTCAGGAGGCTTGAGTCCCTCTGGAAGTTGTGCCTTACTGCTGCGCATGAGACTCATATTACAACCTTTGAGTCGTACTCCCCGGCCGAATAACTGAATAATCTGTGCACCTTCTCCTTTGCCCACATTCATCAGCCCCATGGTTGAAACCCGCCAGCTGTTCCAGCCTTCGGTGAATTTTTTGGAGCCGATCAGAATATTGATCTTTGAATGCGGCTGATTCAGTTTATGAAAGAATGATTCTGCAAACTCCTTTTCTCCTGTATGAAGTCCTTCCTCTGCACAAAGCCGAACAAGCTTGGCATCGTCGCCTACATTGATTAGCCCGAAGGCTTCGTTTTCTATACCTAATCTAAGAGCGACTTCGCCGCTTGCTCCCTTGAGATTCTCAATGTACATTTGCCCCCCGCCGGGTGCGTTAAAAATTGTACTGAGTGTCTCATCATAGATCTGATCGGGCGAGAGTCCTCGGGTATTGAGATATGGAAAGCGGCCGGAGAAAAGATTCGTACCATCCCAGGCAATTAACCCCTCACTCAGCACCCTATCTATATGCTGAACGCTTTTTGCACGATTCGTTACGTAACTGTCCAAGAACCGCAGGATTTCAATAATATCTGATGCATCCCGTTTGGCTAAGGTTGCGGTCACGCGCCCCCCGACAAAGATCCAAAGAGGGTTTTCAATCTTGAATGGACGCAAAAGCCTTTCCTGTTCCTTGAACAGGCGCTGCTGCTGAAAAAAGGTGAGCAGGCATGCCACAAGGTATAACTCCAGATGATCATGGTGTGTATGCCGGTCAAGGTTGAGAATCTGATAATCCTTGCCGTATCCATCGGCATAGAAATAGCGGTATGAGTAGTCAAACAATACGCTCTTCGCGTACAAATCCGTAAGGTCTGGGTTTCCCTTGATTGCCTGACCAAAGGTTGCCGAATACTCGAACGAGAAGCCTCTCTCACACAGGGCATTGCGGTATCCCATCCATGTACCTCCTTTGCCGGAACTGGTCCCGCGGTGCCCTTCATCCACAAGCACCAGATTATTTCCTTCAAATGCTTCAACGGCAACGGTCTTATCTCCCATTTCGTCACGTAGCCGGGTCACTTCCAGGATCTCAACGGATAAGCCGCTGAATACCCCTCGCCCTTTCTTGTCGAATAACTCCGCATCAATGCCTGCCCGGTCAAACTCACGGAGGTGCTGTTTTGAGAGCCCTTCATTGGGTGTCAGGAGTAGAATCCGGTTCAGTTTATGCAGCCTGCCGTGTCGGGACATGGCATCCCAGTATTGCAGAATATTGATATGCATCAGAAGTGTCTTGCCACTGCCGGTCGCCATCCAAAAGGCAAGTTTATTGAGTTGGGGCCATGCTTCCACGGATGCATCAAAGGGGGAAATCTGATCTGAATCCGGGGCTCCCCTATTGTAAATTTGCACTTGCCGATTCAATTCCAGAAGGAGAGATTTTGGATCTCGAAAGTATCGGTCAAGATAGATCTCGCAAAAAAGCAGACTGAGATACTGAAAGTATTTCCAGATGATTGGTGCCTCCCCGCGGGTAATCCGCCGCTCGTTCAGACGCTGCGTATGCTTTACAATATTCTGGTCGTACTCCAGCAGAAGTTCTTCAGGGAGTTGGTTTGGGTTGATAAATAATCCTTTCAGAGCATGGTGGATATGATGGATGTTGTTTTCGTCCAGCCCATCGTGTGCCCCACTCCTGAAGGGAGCCGTCAGGTCATCAAACTGTTTTGCCTTAAACAGCGATAGGAGCCATTGATTGAGCACCAGTTTGCTGCTAAACGGCATCTGAGGTTTTTTGCGGATGGCTCGTCGTCTTCTTGCCATTACTGTCCCTCCATGTTAAACATCAGACGGTGAAAATCATCTTCGATGAGCCGCACCTTCCACAGATCACTGGGCGATTTGAGATTTTCTAAATTATTTCCACCGTTGACCCAGACCGTGTCGAATTCACAGTCTGTACTTAAATAGCCTGCGGTGAACCACTCGTCAAGAACCAGATTATCTTTTTCGTGATCACCGGTCAGTTTCCGCCAGATAACAAGTGCTTTACGGCCGTCTAGCGTGGTGCCGGTCAAGGTGCGGAACCAGTAGGGCCCGCCCGCATCAAGCTTGAGTTCGCCTTCCAGGCAAAGGCGTTTTTCAGTGTCTCGCCTGAACGAGACCGCAAACGACCGGGGGGCAGAGATTTGTCCAACTTTGAGACCAATCAGCCAGTTAAAAGTCTCGATCAGATCGACATTAACCCTGCGACTTTCATCCGATCCAGGTCGCTTGACTTTGAGTTGATAAGAAGTTGGATCGGTAAGGGCCTGAATATTCAGGAGTGACTGGCTGTTACGTGTCTCCACATCCAGCATATAGCGCAGGATATATTGCTCTTTGAAGCCATCCATTCCTTGTGCTTTGGGGGCATCAAGGACTGACTGCTGGGTTTCGGACCGTTGGGTGATCAGGTTGTTTAGTGTGTCCTCATAGGATTCAAGGCGTACGACCTTGATGATACGCGGGCTGCGCTCTGCTTCTTCTGGATTGGCAAGACGTGCAGGCTTACCATCTTTCCAATCTGGCGTAAACGTAATCTTCTTGAGGCGTGGAAGCAAAACCGTGTCGAAGTAATCCCCCATTTCCACAAGGATGAATTT
>JAJECE010000113.1 GCA_022822185.1 Rhodothermales bacterium
GGGCATCCACGGAACCCCGTGCCCCTACCACGATGAACGGTTCGCTTGGGATGGAAGGATCCCGAACAGAGTCAGATGCAAAAATGGAAGTTTTTGAGCAAAATTAACTATGTCAAGTTAATCTATTTTGCAACAGGCAGGACTAGGTACAAGCACCTCAGCCTGAATGTTCGTTGGTGCACACTGGAGATGTCTTGGACACCGATTGAAAGAGATCCCCGGAACGGTTGTGTCAAACAGCGAGAGAAAAGATTCATGTCCTTCTCCGATGTGAACTCCCCGCTGTGTAGCCGCATTGGTGGGACAAAATTTGGTTCCCGGCATCCATAGAAAGTCTGGTTTTATCATCAATACAACCCAATCCTTGAACAGGCGATCTTTTGGTCGAACTTTGGCAAAATAATAGACATTGGGAAACTCAAGGGAGCAACAAATCAAATATTCATGTCCGTCCCATCGGTCTGCATCTGTTGGATTGTGTGGTAAATCTGACTCTTGAAGACGCTGCGTCGAGAGGATACTTTTGCAATCACCGAGTATGTGAGCAAGATTTCTGGACTGCGTAAAATGGCACAATCGTGTAATTCCCCGGCGCTGGCACTCCCTCTGAATGCTAGTCATGATGTACCTCCCCCCTATTATAGAGCGAGGATTCAGTTGGGAGCAAAGGGGTCACCGTTCCGGTATACAGCAATAGAAGGTCTGTTTTTGCGCGGGTAACGGCCACGTAAATCAGGCGACCATCGTAAATAAGTGCATCCTCTTCACCGTGAGACAATATATGTTCAGAATCAGGCAGGTTGTCCTTTTCAAGAAAGGGGAGGATCACAAAATCAAACTCGAGGCCTTTCGCAGAATGAAATGTTCCATAATAAATTCCGGGCCCCTCACCCCACTGACCCATTTTCCCGTGAAGCCTTTTCGCATTGTTTGGCAATTTTTCGCTAATCAGCCTCTCTTGTTGACGATTCTTAAAAAGGACGGCAACGCTCTTTGTCGTCCCCGAGTTTTTGGCAACGCGAGCAGCAATTGTTAACTGTTTCTCCCTACTATCACACTCAACAAGTGTGGGTAACGATCCGTCGGCACGCGAAAACGTCGGCGCAACAATATCCGCAATTCCCTCGAAATATGGCATTTTGGAGATTGCCAATCCCAGCCGAGCAATCTGTTTTGTGTTCCGGTAGTTTTCCTTGAATTCCCATACTTTAGGAATGGTAAGATCTGCAAAACGCCAAGACGTACGCTGGCCGTATATCTGTTGAGCAACATCTCCGAAAAATGTAAGTGACCCATCCTCCGGAATGGCGGATGCAAGTGATCGGATCATCTCGGGAGAAAAGTCTTGCCCTTCGTCAATGATAATGTGGCGATAGAGTCAAGGACGATCATCTTGGAGGTACTCTTGGTGAACGTGATATGCTATATCGTCCCAATCGTACATCTTTCCACGCTGCGATCTAAGCTTGAGATATTCATTGCGTATATCGAACATTCTCCCCCTGAGCTTTCGTGCGAGATTGGTGCCAATACGACCGACTCGGTCAACAGCTATATATTGCTCCTCGGTTTCTATGCCATGACTCAGAATCCATGCAATCTCATCCAGAAAGAACGTGAGATGTCTATCAAAAAATCTAGACTTTTTGGAGCGTTGCTTGACGTTGGAAAGGGCCTCACAAATGAGCAAGCGTCTCAAATCTGGATCACAAATCGAGTCGGAGCGCATTCTCCCCATGGAATTAAGATAGCCTCTTGCAAACTTGTGATAGTTCTCGACCCTAACATTCCGAAACTCTGGAGGCTTGAGATGATTCAGGTAAGTGACAAGGGCCCGGTTATACGTGAGGAGGAGGGTCTGTCCAGAATGAAGCATGCCCGGCGCAGAAAGATATGCGGCCCGATAAAGTGCCAGTGTTGTTTTTCCGCTTCCGGCAGTACCCAAAACAGCAGAGTGGCCCTTCACTGGCATATAGAGGACCTCCCGCTGCTTTCTTAGTGGTTTGGGTAGCGCATTAGGCATCATGCCACCCTAATATTGTACTGATTAGATCCGACCACTACGCCCGCGATATTCTTTTCTGAAACCTGTTGTCCCTGGCTCATTACGTTAATTCTTTCCATAAATCTCAAGGAATAGTCCATTGACATCTCCCTTGCATATCCGACGAGAATCCATTCATAGCCCATTAAGTTTGGAGTAGTACCCTATTTGATTGAGGACACCCCAATTCTAGCGAGGGTTTAGGAGAATTTTGACTTTTACCAATGTACTGATTTTTTTGTTTCATCGTAACGAGGCTGTCCAGCGTCAACTGAGATGGCGGATGATGACAACTAAGATGGGATTTTGTCCACTGAGGGAAGTACTTCGATTCGCCCCGATCTTCTATATCCGGGTTTGTGTCTACGAAATCACTCACGAGGTAAGTGGCAACTATCGGTAGGACAGGGAATGATTACGCGAACAATTTGCTCCCCTGTGCGGCGGGGATCAGGAGCGGCTGTCGCTCTATGTTACGGTCAGAATCGGGGAGGTAGAGAGAACCACTAGTGAAATCCCCCGGGGGTGGGTACAAGGATCTATCCAGCGGGAAATTCGGACCAGAAGGGATTTAGCGGATGGATTCCGCTCAATAAAAAGTAATTATACCGCAAAATGGGATCATCCGGGGCAGGTTTGCTCAACCTCGCAGAATTTTTGCCAGCCCCACTGACACATTGAATTTCGTGCATGTCTGGAGCCATGATTCAGAGCGATGAAGAATGCCAGAAAAAGAATTCCGTATTTTATAGAAACCTTGATGTACCTGGGTAAAGGTTTGTACTCATCTTCATAGATTTGGGTAGTCCAGTGTCTGGGTGGGGCTAATACATCTGTTTGGGTTTCTTTAGGCGTGTGAGGCAAACCCTCATTACGAAATTTCTCGAACTCCTGTTCCATGCGTGGTCTTGCTTCAGACATTAGACAGCTTTGGCGTATTTTTTAATTTGATCCGATAATGATCAGCTATCGTTGAATCAGGAATATGTATCCCTGGAACCACTCGGCGAAACATGCCGTACCTCACATGCTTCTGCCATGGAGTTTCTTCTTTGTGGGTTATTGTAATCAATTGTCCTCCCGTCAGATCCTTGTATACGTACCAGACTATATCCAACAATTTGCATACTTCAGGATCGTTCTCTTTAAGTTCAGACAGTTTCTCTGAAAAAAACTCTTTTGCACGCTCCTTGCCCAATCCATATGAGCCAAATTCTTCACAGAAGGAATCATACGTGACTTCTTCTGCCTTCCATCGCCTCAGGCGATAGTATACATCACGAACCACCGGACCATATTTCCAAGCCTCTATTTGGCCAAGGCGATTATCAATCAGCGGTCGGTCCAGTTTCCCTAATGCCCAACCGTGGCAAATGTAAACCAGTTTATTGATTTGCAAAGGAGTCAACCCTCTTCCTGTTTCCGCCGCCTTTTTGAGTAGATAGGCAATGACTACAAAGTCTTCAATCGTTGAATTTGAGGTGCTCATGGCCGATAGATGAGTGAGATTGCGATTTATACTGACACCGATTAAAGATAAGGCTCCAAGCGCTGGAATTTGCAACATGCAGTAAGTTTTCACAAATTTTTGTTCATGTCTGATTTAGGTATCCCCCATCATTACTTGAAGTTAACGAGTGATGTGAGGGGGGATGGTAGATGCAGTTTCCTGCGTGACGGCATATCTTATCGCAGGCCAGTCGTGACGTATTGTCAGTTTTGGCCAATGGCGCTCCGTCAATGTATCCTGTTGTTCCCATGTCGTACGATCGCTTTGAGATCGTCTACGAAGAACCTTTACCCAGATCCATCTCAGGTGCCGATAGCATCGTTTCAGATACGGGTAACCCACGGGAACCGCATAGTAATTAAGCCATCCATTGAGTACATTCCCAATCCTATCCGTCCCTCTTATCCTTATTTTACTCATTATAGCTTCCACAGCGCCTCCCCTTAACAACACCCGGCTCACTGCGTGACTTCTCTCCTTTATGTCTAGCGTCAACTGAGAAGGGATTTCGTCCACGGGGGAAAGTACTTCGCTTTGCACCGGTCTTCTATATCCGGGTTTGTGTCTGCGAAATCACTCACGAGGTATGGTGGCAACTATCGATAGGACAGGGAATGATTACACGAACAATTTGATCCTCTGTGCGGCGGGGATCAGGGCAGGTGACGGGGATCAGTAGGGGATCGGTGGGGCGGATCCCGCTCAATAAAGTAATTGTCGATGAACCAGCGGCGCATGGACGGGATCGGGATCACATAGCTGTCGTCCTGTAGATCGAATATTCCATTACCCAGAGCCAAGGCGAATACCTCCTCGGCTTTCTCCGCGCTGAATTCTTCTCGCAGGGATGCGATGACCACATCCTTATCAATGGTCCCATCGGTCTCAACCTTGTTGGCCATTGCTCTTGCAAGGCACTGGCGCTCTTTCCGCATAATCCCGTCCGCTCTGGATTTATAAAATTTTATTCGTTGCATCTCCCCTATTCCGAGCACCGCCTGCAACTTCTCTGGAGTCATCTCCCGCCCCGTTGCCCGCAGGTGAATGGCAGCGGACTCGGCATAGGCGGCCACATGCTGCGGCCAGCCATGCGTCTTCTGCATAATCGCATCAATCCAGGGCGTGGGATCCCCCTTCGCCCGCCCATCCAGCTTGAGCCAGTCCTTGATCACCTTCCGCTCCGCTTCCGGTTTTAACGGGCCCAGTTCTACGTAGCAATTCGCCTTGAATCTGGACACACCTAAGTCTTTGAAGGCTCGCTTCGTTGCACTCAACCCGGCAGTGAGCAGCATCACAGGTCTACCCATTTCCCCGTTATGGATGGCATCAAGGAAGTTCTGTACGAGTTCTCGGTGTTCCTGCAGCTGACCAGACTGCTTCCCCAGTATTTGCGCCTCGTCCAGGAATAGCAGGAGTGGGTCCTTTCCCCGTTCGATGATACTCTGAGGGGAGTGACCGGGGAGCCTGACCTTCGCAGTCCCCTCGATTTGAATCCATTTATTAAACCCGGCATTTACAGCAATCTCGTCAAGCAGAGGCATCCATCCATCCCCTAACTTCTGGCACATAGTGTCCGTGTCCCAGAGTGCCCGTGTGTTCACCCGTACCGCCTCCCAGCCTGTATTCTCTGCCAGTTTCGTGCACTCGTGGAGCAGCGCGGTCTTGCCTGCACCGGGCGCAGCCTGGATCAGGAAGGTGGTCCCTTTTTTGGGATCCTGCTCCGCCCACTTCAGGCGGCGCTGGAAACTATCCAATATTCCCGTCCGTCCGTGGAAATACTTGGCTTCGCCCCGGTCTTCTATATCCGGGTTTGGGCCCACAAAATCACTCATGAGGTATAGTGACATCTATCAACAGGACAAGGAATGATTTTGGAGGCAATTTGTTCCAAAGGAAAAGGAAGAACAGATGCTGGGGAAGCCTCTTGGTCATGAATAGACTTCCGTTTTCTGCCCCGAAAATGCCAAAAAACAGCATCCGAGAATTTTGGTTATTAGAACCCTATTTTCCTCTGATTGCATATATTCATCCAGTTGAAAAGTCTCCTCCTATCCTACGACTGTCTGGACAGATCCGATGAATAAATCACAGAAATCCCCCACCGTTAAGCCTGCCAAGCCGGAACGGGGCGAGGTGCACTATTTTCATGGCCGGGCGAAAATCCTGGATGATTTCAAGGAGTTGCTGGATAGGGCGAAGGCGGGAAATTCCTGCACATCTATTCTGATCCAGGCAGCCCCTCCCCTGAAGCGGGCAAGACCGCCCTGCTCTGTCTAGCAACAACGAAGAAGGGATTTCGCCAACAGGGGGAAGTACTTCGCTTCGCCCCGGTCTTCTATATCCGGGTTTGTGTCTGCGAAATAATTAACGAGATGTAGTGGCAATTATCAATAGGACAGGGAATGATTACGCGAACAATTTGATCCCCTGTGCGGCAGGGATTGGGGCAGGTGACGGGGATCAGGAGCGGCTGTCGCTCTATGTCACGGTCGGAATCGGAGAGATGGAGAGAACCATGAGTGAAATCCCCCGGGGTGGGTACAAGGATCTATCCAGCGGGAAATTCAGTCTGGAGGAGGCTTATCAGGTGGATCCTGCTAGATAAAGTAATTGTCGATGAACCAGCGGCGCATGGACGGGATCGGGATCACATAGCGCCCATTCCGGTGGTCCAATACGCCATTTTTAAGCGCACGCTTGAAGACGGTGTCCGCCTCCTGCTTGCCGACCGCCTTCACAAGGGATTCCATAATTGCTTTCCTGGTCTGTGTTTGATCCTCATGTGCACTCGCAAAGGCTCTGGCGATGGCCGTGCGGTGATCCTCATCCAGTTCCTCCGCTCTGGATTTATAAAATTTTATTCGTTTCATTTCCCCCACTTCGAGTACTTCCTTCAACTTCGCTGGAGTCATCTGCCGCCCCGTTGCCCGCAGGTGGATGGCCGCAGCCTGCGCATAGGCGGCCACATGCTGCGGCCAGCCATGGGTCTTCTGCATAATCGCATCAATCCAGGGCGCGGGATCCCCCTTCGCCCGCCCCTCCTTCTTGAGCCAGTCCTTGATCACCTCTCGCTCCGCTTCCTCTTTCAGCGGGCCCAACTCTACATAGCAGTTGTCCTTAAATCTGGACACGCCCAGATCTTTGAAGGCTCGCTTCGTGGCACTCAACCCGGCAGTGAGCAACATCACGGGGCGACTCGCGCCACCGTTATGAAGACTGTCAAGAAACACCTTCACGGTTTCGTAACGCGCATCCGTGGGTGCCATCCCCGTCCCCAACGTTTGGGCCTCGTCCAAGAGTAGCAGGAGCTGGTCATTCCCCCGTTCGATGACACTCTGAGGGGTGTGACCAGGGAGCTTAAACTTCGCGGCCCCCTGAATTTGAATCCATTTATCAAATCCTGCATTTACGGCGATCTCGTCAAGCAGGTGCTTCCAGCCCCCCTCCAATATCTGACACAAGGCATCCGTGTC
>JAJECE010000020.1 GCA_022822185.1 Rhodothermales bacterium
CGGACTGGAACTCGGCGGCGGCGTGCGGTTTGCAAACCCGGCATGGCACCTGCGGGGTGAGGTGCGCACGCAGGGGCTGGTGATGCATACCGCGGACGGGTTTACCGAGTGGGGGTTCTCAGGATCGCTGCAGGTGGGCCGAGCGACGGAAGGCCTGCTGATGCGTGTGCGTCCATCGTGGGGACGCGGACAGGGGATGTCCATGTACCGGCAGCAGACGATCCTGGATGTTGCGCCGATGGGAGAGAATACCCATCGGACGGAACTGGAACTGGGGTACGGGATTCCGTGGAAAGAAGGATCGGCGCGGCCATTGATGGGAATGACCCGGTTGCCGCAGGGGAGGATGTACCGGCTGGGCGGCGAACTGCGTCCATGGGAGCGGCTGTCCTTCTCGGTCTTTGGATTGGCGCATGCACGTGAAACCGCACTGGCGGATATCGGCGTGAATGTGCAGGGAACACTCCAGTATTAGACACTTGCTGATCCAGTATATACCGGCACGATGTATCCAGACGAAATCCCGGATACACTGGTCCTGCACCAGAACTATCCCAATCCATTTAATCCGGTAACGGTCATTGAGTACGAACTTAAGCAAAACATTCCGGTGACACTCCGCGTATTTGATGTGGCTGGCCGGCTGGTGCGTACACTGGTTGATCAACATAAGGCCCAGTGGGAAACACACCGTTCAGTTTCACGCAGATGGGCTTCCGGGCGGAACATATCTCTACGAGTTACGCGCAGGGCATCAGGTCACCTCACGAAGGATGGTTTTACTGCGGTAAGAGTTACGCCAGGCAATAAATCCTGCGGTTGCGAGCCCCAGATATAAGATATACAGAAGAAGTGTGAGATAGAGTTCCGTGACGAGGTACAGTCCAACATAAATTATATCGGCGACGATCCAGATCACCCAGCTTTCTAGAATCTTCCGGGCCGCCATCCAACTGGCGATCACGCTCAGCGTAGTCGTAAGGCTTTCAAGGATCGGATAGTCAGATACGGTGATGTATTTGAGGGCCAGGGCAAGTCCGGCAGTTCCTGTGGTCGTGAGGATCAGCAGGATAATCCCTGTCTTGTATTGCAGCCGGGATACATTCAATTCTCCACCCTCTGGCCCTCCGGTTAGCCAGGATCTCCATCCATAGATTGAGATGACAACAAATAGCCCCTGCAGGAGCATCGTGGTATAGAGGCGGGCATCAAAGAATATAACCCCGAAAAGAATGCTGCTGAGAATGGCAGTCGGCCAGGTCCAGATATTTTGCCGAACATTCAACCAGACACACAGGATGCCGATCAGGACTGCAATGGCCTCAAGCAGCATATCCAGATTCATGGAATTCGGATGACATAGGCTTCTCCTGTACCAGACCCTCCCGCTGCGCCGATGAGGGCGGTATTCTCATGCAGATCAATGGAACTGCCAAAGGCGGCCTCGCCAATGTCAATGATGCCCTGATAGCGCCAAACACCATCACGGCGGACATAGATGTACACCACTCGGTCAACGTTAAAATTCAGACGTAACTGTTCATCATAGCCAACCACCAGTGCGCGGTCCTTGTAAAGCGCCACCTCGGTGCCGAAAGCGCCTTTCCGATAGGGGGTCGGGGGGCCCAGTGTCGCAGTTTTCCGCCAGACTCCAATTGAATCCCGTGCGAATAGGGTTGCCTGACCGGACTCATATGAACCTGCTTTCGACTGCCCAACAAGTAACTCATTCTCATATAAATCCAGCGAGATATAAAAGTCTTCAATCCCCTCCAGTTGCGCAGTTTCCGACCAGACCCCGTCCAGATCCAATTCAAATAGATATACGGATCCCGCCCGCCGACTGAAATACGCGCTGCTTGCTACGGCCAGAACGTCACCATAGAGGGCTGCATTTCCACCAAAAACGCCGCTTTGTGTGTTCCTGGAAGCGGTGAACTGATGCTCAAGTCGCCAATGTTCAGGGTCTTTTTTGTATAGATAGGCGGTGCCATCCTTTTGGCTGCCCGGTGTTGGATCGCCGGCAGTGGTAAACAGCACACGGTTGCGGTGAACTGCAACGGCCGCCCCCATCGCTCCCTCGCCAGTCCGGTGTCCGCCACCGGTTAGACGCGCAGTCTGATTCCATTCGCCGACATCATTTTCCTCATATACATAGACCGCATTGGAGCGCTCGGTTGCAAAGTATTCCTGACTGGTCGCAACAAGTGCCACATTGCCCTGGATGGTCACTTTTCGTCCGAACGTAAGCCCGGGCTCACAGTCTCGGGCGACCAGTCGTGCAGTTTTCTCCCAAACTCTGGTAGAATCGGCCAATTCAAAGATGTAAGCGGCCCCTCCGCCATCACCGCAGGATGGTTCTCCGCTGGCTCCGACAATGGCACGCCGTCCATCCAGTGCAACCGATGTGCCAAAGTAATTCCCGCTGGTTGTGTCGGCGTAGGGCAGCTTTGTAATCTGCCCCTGTACGCAGAATGTGAGGCCGAATCCCCAGATCAGCCCCGCAGCGAATGGCCAGAATGTACGAAAATAGAAAAAAATCATTCGGTGGATTCCATGAGTGCCTCCCAGTTTGTATACAACTCTTCCAGTTCCGCCTTAATTGCGGCATAGGTCTGGGCGGCTTTTTGGGAGCGTACAGGATCGGAATAGGTATCTGGGTCGGCTAATATTTTTTCTGCGGCAAGCTTTCGTGCTTCCGCCTTTGCAATGGCTGTCTCTGCTTCGTCGCAGAGCCATTTTCGCTGATGTGGGGTCAGTTCATCCGGTTCTAGTTGGCCATTTCGCTTCGCCTCCCGGTAGGCCCGGTTACGTGTTTCCGCTTCGCGGCGCTTTTCTTCTTTCGTTTTAGGACCGCCGGATCGGGATCGGGCTTTGTGGACGGACGTTCGGGGGGCGGGACGCACCTGTCTGGTCTGCTGGAGCGAGCCATAATCCAGAGCCCACTGATACTCCGAGTAGGTACCCTCATAGGTGCGTATGCCCTGATGTCCGACATGCCAGATTACATTGGCTACATGGTCAAGGAAGTGCCGGTCATGGCTGACCACCACAAACGTGCCATCATACTGGCGGAGTGCTTCAATGAGCACTTTGATAGACTGGATATCGAGGTGATTGGTCGGCTCGTCCAGAATCAGGAAATTCGCCGGGTTCACGAGGGTTCGGGCGAGGGCCAAACGACTCTTTTCGCCTCCGGAAAGTGCACGGACCGGCTTAAACACATCGTCTCCCGTGAACAGGAATGCCCCCAGCAGTGTACGCAGATAGACCTCATTACGTCCGATTGATTCCCGGTTCAGAGATTCCAGTACGGTGTCCGATTCGCTTAGCGCGTCGGCCTGATGCTGTGCAAAAAAGCGAGTACTCACATTATGTCCCTCCCTGCGTTCTCCCTGGATGGGCTCGCTTCCGAAGAGGATCCGCGCCAGTGTGGATTTGCCTGCTCCGTTTTTACCGATGAGTGCAATCTTTTGGCCGCGACTGATTTGCAGTGGACCGGCCCGGTTGAATACGCGCACCGCCGGGGCATCCGCGCGGGTATAGATCTTGGAGAACTCGGTGAGCGACAGAACCGTCCGCCCGGACGGCCGGGGGGAGGGGAAACGGATTCGGATCTGTGCATCCGGCGATTCCGGCGGTGGGAGGCGCTCCAGTTTCTCCAGGTGCCTGATACGGCTTTGGACTTGTCGCGCCTTGGAAGCCTTGTACCGGAAGCGGGCAATAAATCGCTCTGCCTGATGAATCTCGCGCTGCTGGTTTTCGTAGGCTGCCTGCTCCAGTACCCGCCGCTTGTCTCGCTCCACCAGGAAAAAGTCATAGTTCCCCGCATATTCGGTAACCCGGCCCCTGTATAGATGGGCAACCGTATCAATCATCCGGTTCAGAAAGTACCGATCATGGGATACCAGGATCACCGTGCCGGGGTAGTTCTTCAGGTAGGTTTCCAGCCAGTCAATGCTGAGAATATCCAGATGATTGGTGGGCTCATCCAGGAGCAGTACATCCGGGTTTTGTAGCAGAATACGCGCAAGTGCCACCCGCATCCGATACCCTCCGGAAAGCGTCTCCATGGGGCGGGGCATGTCATCGGTCGTAAATCCCAGTCCTTCCAGAACTGCTTCTGCGCGTGCCTGTGCGGAGTGTGCTTCCTGAACGGCCAGGCGCTCATGGATACGGCCCAGTTCGAGTAGAATTTTTTCCTGATTGGCATCCGGATTTTCAAGTGCACGGGTCAATTCGTCTTCTCGTTCCTGAAGTGCTCCGAGGGCTTCAAATGCAGTCAGGGTTTCTTCTATAACGGATCGGTTGGTATTGCTTTCCTGCACATCCTGTGCCAGATAGCCGACGGAGCCGGAGTGGGCAATCTCGCCGTCATCGGGTTCCAACTGTCCACCGATCACCCGTAACAGCGTGGTTTTGCCTGCCCCATTGGGACCAATCAGGCCAATCCGCTTCCCGCCGCCAACCGTCCAGGTGAGTCCTTCCAGGATCGGGTTTCCTCCAAGTGTAACCGCAATGTTCTGTAACTGAATCAAGGTTCTAATCAGTATGCGTTACGATGGACAAATCCTTTCCAGATCGTCAGGAGCATAATCTTCACATCCAGAAGCAGCGACCAGTTTTGGATATAGTAGAGATCATACTGGATCCGTTTTTCCAGAGATGTGTTTCCGCGCCACCCATTGACCTGTGCCCATCCGGTAATGCCAGCTTTCATTTTATGACGAAGCATGTAGCGCGGGATGCGTTCCTTAAAATCCTTGATGAATACCGGTCGTTCCGGTCGTGGTCCGACCACAGACATATCTCCTTTGAGTACATTGATGAACTGCGGCAATTCATCTAGCGATGTGCGCCGGAGGATTCTGCCGATAGGGGTTGCCCGGTTTTCGTCTTTCTTTGCCCAGACTGCCCCTGATTCCTTTTCTGCGGTAACCGGCATGGAGCGAAATTTCAGCATCTGGAAGCATTTACCATTGAGTCCCATGCGTTCCTGCCGGTAAAGAATCGGTCCTCTGGAGGACAGGCGCACCAGTAGCGCAAGAATGAGCAGCAGCGGGGACAGGAGGATCAGAACGACCAGTGAAAAGCCCACATCCAGACTCCGTTTCACAAATCGCCGAAAATCCATCGGGGTCTCGTCAATGATATGCAGAACCGGGAGTCCGTCTACATCGGTGATCCGGCTGTTGATGATGTCATGCTGCAGGAGGTCGGGGACGAGGCAGACATGGACCAGACGGGTAGAAAGCGAACTGATGAGCTGTTCAATCTTACCGACCGCATGGAGGGGGAGCGCAATGTATACATAATGGATCGGCCTGTCTGCCGAATCCAGAAGCGGAAGCACCTCATCAACCCTGCCCAGAACATCTGACTCATCGGTTTTGTGGTCGTCCAAAAATCCAATCACCTGAAACCCCATCCACGGATACAATTCAAAAGATTTTTCCAGACGCCGGCCCGCATGACCGGCACCAATAATCAGGACGCGGCGTAGGTTACGTCCACGCCTGCGGGCATTACGTACATAAAAATAGATACAGAGCCGCAACCCCAACATGGAGAGTGGGGTGAGTGCGGCAAAGAGCAGGATCGTCAGCCGTGAGACATTAAAATCACGATAAAAGGACAGAAATGCCATGGAGACGATCAGGGCCAGCCCGACAGATTTTGCAACGCTGCGAATCAGACTGGTCCAGCGCTGTGCCCGGTCGGGTACATACAGACCGGATGCCCAGAATGTGAGAGCGGCAGAGATCAGAATCCACGGGAAGAAGGTCAGATATCTGCCTAGCGGTTCCCATTGCGGCAAGGGGATCGGCCATAGGGCAAATACTTCAAAACGGAGGTAGTAGGCCGCAATCCAGGCGCTTCCTACAATGAGCATATCCGCAAAGAATAGCAATTGCTGGTAAAATCTGCTCTGTTCCTGCAGCATGACTGAGTTTAGATCGGATGAGTTGGTCGCCAGGTGATACCAAGGATTAAAAAGATTCCACAAGTTGCCTTGCCGCGTTCAGGAGTACATTCGCCCCGTTCACGCAGTCCTCCCAGCACGTATATTCCCGCGAAGAGTGGCTGAATCCTCCTGCCGAAGGGACAAAAATCAAGCCGGAACGGCAAAGCCGCGCCATAGACTGTGCATCGTGTCCAGCCAGTGAGGGCAGACGACGGCTGCTGAATCCAAGTGCAGACACCCCCGCCTCAAACGCTTCAATGACCGTAGGGTGCATCCTGCGTTCCGTTACGGATTCAAGGTGTTGGAAGTCTATGCCCAGATCAAACATCTTTGCAGAATGATCTGCCGCCTCGTACAGTGCCTGTTGCAGTTCTTCTGCACGCTCCGCGTCTTCCGTGCGCAGTTCCATAAATACAGTAACCTGACCAGCGACAATATTAAAGGTGCCCGGTGAAAAATCCATCCGCCCGACGGTAGCAACGCAATCGGGGAACCGTTCGGTGACCGTTTCCTGCACCATCAGACAAAATTTACTGGCCCCCAGCGCTGCATCATGTCGCTCACTCATCGGAGTGGTTCCGGCGTGGTTGGCCTGCCCGCTGAAGGTGATAAGGTACATATGGATCCCGACCATTCCGGTTACGATCCCGATATCTGTCCGGCTCTTCTCCAGCCGGGTTCCCTGCTCAATATGAAGTTCAAGATAGGCACACAGATCTTCTGCATTCCGTTTTGCAGATAGGATCCCCGAAATGCTCAGCCCCGCCCTCTGCAGAACTCTCTGAAAAGTTTCCAGATCTCCGCGGGGAT
Source organism: Rhodothermales bacterium (assembly GCA_022822185.1). Lineage (GTDB taxonomy): Bacteria > Bacteroidota > Rhodothermia > Rhodothermales > Bin80 > Bin80. The sequence continues at coordinate 6,776 of JAJECE010000020.1, forward strand.
TCGTAAGATCTTTTCGTGTCAACTGCCCAGATATGGCGCGGCTTCCCATCAGCGACACCCATGTTCCTTCTTCATCGGTAAAGTCCATTACCTCAAATGGGCAGTCCAGACCGTGCTCACGCAGAACCTGGAGCACTTCAAATGCCGCGGCTACCCCCAAGGTCCCATCAAAGCGTCCGCCATTTTTTACGGAGTCTAGATGGGATCCCAGCATCAGTACGGGTTTGGTTTGCATGGAAGGGTAGTGGCAGGCGGAAAGGTTGCCTGCAAGATCACTTCTCGACGTAAATCCCCGCTGCCAGATCATGTCCTGGAAGGTTTCCCGTGCAGCCAGATGTGCTTTGCTCAGTGCAGGCCGGTTCAAGCCGCCGTCCGGTGTCGCTCCATCCCGCGTCAGCCGCTGAAAATCCTCCCGAAATCTAGACTCGTTGATATGCAAGTTGCCCGCTAAGGTCATCATGTTCTGAATGGATGCGTTCCCAGATGAAGAAATGTAAGAGATCTGGTTCAAACGTGATCAGAGAAAATCCAGTGCTTCAGACCAGGTCTGCAGATAACGAGATATCAATGGCCTGTACTGAGTGCGTGAGTGCGCCGCAGGAGATATAGTCCACTCCGGTTGCCGCCATGAAGGGTGCCGATTCCAGTGTGACACCGCCGGTTGCCTCGGTGGTGATGCGCCCCGCAATGCAGTCCACGGCCTGTTTCAGGCGAGTGCAGTCGTAGGAGCCGTCAGGTCGGGAACTTGTCATATTATCCAGAAGGAGTACATCGATCAGTGACGCAACCGAGAGGGCATCGGTGACTTCTTCCATGGTACGGGCCTCCACATCAATCCGGCAGCCGGGCAATTGCCTTGCGGCACGTTCCACTGATTCTGCAAGTCCACCGACGATTGCAATGTGATTGTCCTTGATCAGGATCCGGTCAAATAATCCAATCCGATGGTTCGCGCCCCCCCCTAGAAGGACGGACCATTTATCCAGCAGTCGCAGCCCGGGCGCGGTCTTTCTAGTATCACGGATTTGTACAGGATAGTCTTTTACACTGGCAACCATTCTGGCGGTGGCAGTGGCAATCCCGCTCATGCGCTGCAGCAGGTTTAATGCCAGGCGTTCTGCGGCCAGGATTGAGTGCAGGGGGCCAAGGACCATACCAAGGATGGAATTTTCCTGCACAGGATCCCCATCGTTTGCAAACCAGTGGCAAAAGAGGGAGGGGTTCACCAGATAAAATACCTGTCTGGCGGCGGTAAGGCCTGCGGCTACGCCGCTTTCACGCATGTAGAGTTTTGCTATGCCGAGGTAATGTTCAGACACAAGGGTTTTGGATGTGATATCTCCTGCGCCGACATCCTCCTCCAGAGCTCTCTGGAGGATTTGATCCAGTTGATCAGGCAGCAGATATTCGGGGAATGGCACACTGTCATACATGGGAGTTTTCAGGCAGTGACACTGAACTCCCCAATACGGTCAAGCCGCTCCACACGTTGACTCAGCAAGGCATCTTTCGGTAGTTGTGTGAGATTTTTCAGTGTATCACAGATTGCCTGGCCAACCAGATCATAGGTTGCATTCGGGTCATGGTGTGCTCCCCCCAGGGGTTCCTGAATGATCTGATCCACAATACCGATCCCGGTGAGGTCGGCTGCCGAGAGTTTCAGGGCCCGTGCGGCTTCCTCCTTATAGTCCCAGGATCGCCACAGGATGGAGGAGCAGCTTTCTGGAGAAATGACCGAGTACCAGGCATTTTCCAGCATCAGCATCTGATCACCGACACCAATACCGAGTGCCCCTCCAGATGCCCCTTCTCCAATCACAACCACAATGATCGGAACCGGGAGCCGTGCCATTACAAACAGGTTGCGGGCGATGGCTTCCGCCTGTCCCCGCTCCTCGGCTTCCATGCCGGGATAGGCACCGGGGGTATCCAGGAGGCAGATGATGGGTTTGCCAAATTTGGCGGCCAGTTCCATGTGCCGTCGTGCTTTGCGGTATCCCTCGGGATTGGGCATCCCGAAACGTCGATACCGGCGGGCTTTTGTATCCCGTCCTTTCTGGTGTCCCAGGATCAGCACCGTATGGTCACGGTATCCGTATTGGCTGCCGCGCAGCGCGGCAAATCCGCTCACGATGGCGGGATCATCGCCATAGCACCGGTCTCCGTGTAATTCCACAAACCCTTCGGTAAGCGCATGGATATAGTCGTTCGTATAGGGTCTCAGGGGATGCCGGGCAATCTGGACCCGCTGCCAGCGGGTCAGACTGCCATAGATGGACTTACGGAGGTCTTCAATCCGGAGGGAGAGTGCGTTGATTTCCGCGGAAAGGTCCACATCTGGGGCATCAATCTGACGCAGTTCATCCAGTTTACTCTCCAACTCGAAGATTGGTTTTTCAAAGTCCAGCAGAAATTTATCCGTTTTTCTGGTCATACTTCATGGAATGCGGGGGAGCGTGTCAACAAGTGCAGGGGGAGTCGGTTCCTACGCGGAGGTGCGCAGGGCGCGTGCGGCGATCAGCCAGTCCATTACGGCAGATTGATTCCGTACGTAATACCAGTATGCCTGTTCAATTTCTTCGGGCGGGCGTTTGAGGCGGGGCCCTAGTATTTCGCTGGCTGCAAAGACCCCGGTTTGCAGCTGCCATTCCGGTGCAGGGACGAACTCATCCCGCTCATCAATGCCAATCAGAGATCGTTTGCCCAGCAGCACCGCCCCCCATTGACGGGTGCGTTCAGATCTGCGTGCCCATCTGGAATGCGGCCCTGCAAGTTTGGCGATCAGCAGTACACCGGGGTGAATAAATGCGCCTGCAAGGGCAGCAGCGATATCCGAGACGCGGCGGGCGGTGTGGGACCGCAGTGCGCCGATGACCTCTTCGGCTTCCAGCAGCATCCGGTTTCCCAGGTTTTCGATGGAGGCTTTGCCGATCAGATGATCCTGTTTTTCGGCCAGGATATAGGTGTGTACGGGGGTGCCTGCAAGTTTTTGCATGAGTGCAAAAATTTCTTTGTTGGTCAGGCTGGAGGACACAAAGATGACGGATTCAATATCATGGACGCGTGCGATATCCCGGAGTTGATCATAGGTGCCCAGACGGGGAAGGTTAGAATGACCGCCGCGGTTTTGATTCCGGGTTACACGGCCGACGAGCATGTGTTTTGACAACTGCTGCGGGGCCAGTACATTCGTATCCTGAAGACTGCCGACGACCAGTGTCCGTTTGCCCAGTTGCTTACGGGCCTTCGGAAGCAGGCGTATGGCGGAGAGAAACAATAAACAGGCGGGCAGGCATGCGATCACAACGATACGCGAAAATGCAATCTGCTTAACAAAGAATGAGAGTGCTGCGAGCACGGTCACGGCAATCAGGGATCCGAGAAACACCAGCCCCAGGCGCGCACCGTGCCCCCGGTAGCCGTTCCATGCCGCAATGACTAGCGTAACAATGGTTGCAAAGAGAGGGGCCAGCCCCCAGTAAAAAACAGGGGGAAACTGCAATCCGGTTTGAAATGACCGGAAGAGTCCGAGTGCTGTCATGACCCCAAAGCAGATCACCAGATCACGTGCAGCGGGGTGGCGTAATGCATTGTTCAGAATGGTCAGGGATCCGCGCACAATGACGGCTAGATGCAGAATCCACAAAAAGATTTTTGGGTACTCTTCACTCAGATGCTTCTGTGCGAATCGGACCATTGCTCCGTAGAAGAGGCGTACGTACCGGAGGTCACCTTTTTTGGTACTCTCTCCTTTGTAATGTATGATCTGGGTATCAGGAGTATAATAGATCAGCCAGCCGGCTTTCTGGATTCGGTAACACAGATCCAGGTCCTCTCCGTACATGAAAAAATCTTCATCAAAAAGACCGGCTTTGCCTCGCCCTGTATCTAGATCGTCCGTGCCGGTCAGTGCCGCATTGCGCAGGAACATACAGGAGCCGCTCAGTGCATCCACCGTGGTGGCCCGATGCTCGGGCAGAAAGGTAAGGTTGTAGCGTCCGAAGGTTTTGCTGCGCGGGAAGATTCGGCTCAGCCCGGTCATCCGATAAAAGGCAACCGCGGGGGTCGGGAAGGATCTGCGGCTCTCCAGTGCAAACGTTCCGTCAGGATTCAAGATTCGGCATCCCACCGCCCCGGCATCTGGATGGGTGTCCATGAAGTCGATCATGACCTGGATCGTTTCCTCTTCCACAATCGTATCCGGGTTTAGAATGAATAAATATTTGCCCGATGCCAGACGCATGCCCTGATTATTGGCGGCCGAAAACCCGATGTTGGAGCGATTCGCAATCACGGTGATATCTGGAAATTCCTCGGCCAGCATCGCCACGGAGCCATCCACGGAATTATTATCCACTACGATCACCTCGGATGGAATGCCGCTCAAGGATCGTGCAACGCTGCGAAGGGATTGACGCAACAAGTCCCTTACGTTATAATTAACGATGACGACGGATACCTTCAGGAACTCGGAGGATTTATCGGCAGACACGGGCGGGCCCTTCAATAGCGATCAAATATGCTCCAGAAACTAGTTTCTGGAAGATTGGGTTCAGGTAAAGATATGCAGGTTGGATCATAATCGGCAAAATTTGGAATAAAGCGGGTAGCGGTATGCAATATTATGCATCTTCAGAGCGAAGTGTGGTTCAGCACCTCGAATGGGGAAAGTGGAAGTTTTCATGGCTAAATGTTCCGTAATCTGCTTTGACGTATTTTGGAGTAAAGGCCATTTACGGCGATATCCTCGTTTGCGCAGTTGATGATGTGCAGAATTTTCCTTACAGGTTTTATGGGGTGCGGCAAGAGCACCATTGGAGCGGAGTTAGCAAAGCAGTTTTCCCTGGAGTTCATTGATCTGGATGATCGCATTGTTGATCGGGCCGGAATGTCGGTAGAGCGAATTTTCAGGGAACAGGGGGAAGAAGCGTTTCGGGAACGGGAGTCCGAGGCGTTAATGTCCCTGCCAGGCGGCATTGTTTGTGCACTAGGGGGCGGCACCCTGATGAGAGAGGCGAATCTATCCTGGGCACTGCGGAAATCCTGGATCATTTATATCCGGGTCGGAGCAGCGGAATTGGTGCGCAGACTTCAGGCGGATGCGACGGTTCGACCGTTATTGCTGGACCGTAACGGGGAGCCACTCTCTCAGGTTCAGATGGAGATGCGGATCCGTGACATGGTAAGACAGCGTGAGCCGATCTACAATCAGGCACACCGGATCCTTGATCTTGGCGGGGTAGCGCCGGAGGCTGCGGCAGCAAGATGCCGGGATGCTTATCGAAGTCGAAAGGTTTGACGGTGGCGTGTAGTTGGTCCGAGTTCCTGAAGGGCGGAGTAATGCGCCTTGGTGGGATAGCCAACGTTACGGTCCCATCCGTATTCAGGATGTTCGGCGTGAAGTTGTTGCATCAAATGATCCCGGGTCACCTTTGCAAGGATGGATGCTGCGCCGATGGAATGGCTCCGCTGATCCCCTTTTATGAGTGCGAGTTGCGGGCAGGACGCGTTGGGTAGCGTTCGATTGCCATCCACCAGAAGGGCTTGCGGTTTGCCATTCAATGCATCTACAGCCCGCTGCATGGCAAGCAGTGAGGCTTCAATGATGTTCAGTTTATCAATTTCATCTGGGCTTGCATATCCGATCCCGATGTCTGTGGCAGCCTCACGGATTTTGGTCATGGCATCTTCACGCGCCTGTTTGCGCAGCAGTTTGCTGTCGTGAACGCCATCAACGATTACACCGGGAGCAAATACCACGGCGGCGGCGACGACGGGGCCGGCTAGTGCGCCGCGCCCCACTTCATCAATCCCCGCAATACGGGTCAATTTCTGATTCCATAAAAGTGTTTCGTATCTTAGCATGATACATGGACGGGAACAGGAAGGTACGGTATGTGGTAGTACCTTCCGGCAGTAGTCTCTCTTACGCGCACGGTGTTTCGTCGGTGCGCATTTTTCACACCTAAAACGCATTTCTGTGCGGCAGTGATGCCAAAACGGCGAATTACGGCCTCAAGATCGAGGTCGCCCGGGCAGCCCTTCAAAGGGATGCTTGAAATTATTGGAGACCGCAAGTTCGGTTTTATACGGGAATTGCGGTCAGGGATGCCGAAAAATGACGGGGATCCATTTTGTCCGCCGGCAATCATCAACCGGTACCGGTTACGGGACGGTGTTGTTCTGGAGGGGATGCTGCGTCCCGGCAAGAAAGGGGATATGCAGGTCTCCCGTCTGACCAGTGTGATGAATATTTCGCCGGATGCATGGTCACGCATGCACGAGTTTGAGGAGGGGCGGATTGTTTATCCCGACACGAAACTTAATCTGGTCAAAACCCCGAATGATATTACGATGCGGGTGGTGGATCTTGCGTGTCCGATCGGGAAAGGGCAGCGGGCCTTGATTGTGGCTCCGCCTCGAACCGGGAAAACGTTAATCCTCAAGGAGATTGCGGCATCGCTGACACAGAATCATCCCGAGATTCATCTGGTTGCCCTTCTAGTGGATGAGCGCCCGGAAGAGGTGACGGATTTTCGGCGCAGTACCAAAGCGACGGTATTTGCGAGTTCCAGTGATCAGGAAGAGTTCAATCATGTGCGTGTATCGGTATTGGCATTTGAGTATGCAAAGCGACTGGTTGAATTAGGGGACGATGTGGTTCTTCTTCTGGATTCACTTACACGGCTTGGTCGTACGTTCAATCTTTGGGGGGAAGGCACAGGGCGGACCATGTCAGGGGGGCTGGATTCCGGGGCCATGCGGATTCCGCGGCGGTTATTCGGGAGTGCCCGGAACATTGAAGACGGGGGATCTCTGACCTTGATTGCGACGGCGTTAATTGAAACGGGCAGCCGCATGGATGAGGTAATCTTTGAAGAATTTAAAGGTACCGGGAATGCGGAGATTGTTCTGGACAGGGAGATGGCACATCGCCGCGTATGGCCTGCGATCAATCTCAGAAAATCACGGACCCGGAACGAGGATCTGCTGTTGGGGGATGTGGCGGACAAGCATGGCCGGCTGTTTCAGGTGCTGAACAGCCGCCGCCCCATGGAGGCCATGCAGGCGCTTACCCGTCACATGCAGACTTTTCCCACCAATGATGCGCTCCTGACCGCTCTGGTACGTGACTATTGACATTCAATTCGAATCCGACAGTCTTTCCGTCTGCGAACGTCTAATTTTACGGCGATTGGATCCTAAGCATATGGAGTCAGTCGTTCGTTGTCAAAAAGCGTGGAATATTTCCTCATTAAGTGATGGCTGCCGAAATTTTTGGTGAGTTTTCGGGGGATATATGGAAACGACCTGCATAATAAGGCCCCGGTGCACCGCCGATTTTTTGCCAAGATCGGGATTAGGATCCGCCGGTGAAGACAGGACTCTATGTTCCGGGATGTATAAATTGTCGCTATATTTTGATAAACTTCAGCAGAGTTATGGTGAGCATAATTTTTGATGTCCAAATTTGTGCGGGTCGGTCAGACGGGGATATCTTCCGGGTTCGCTGACCGGGTACGGTATAACAGGACTGTCCGCTCCTCTGGATTCCATGGTTACGCGCAGGTATAATCCCCCAATTTTTCTATACATGGAGGTTTCATTTTGACTCCCGGGGAGTTTATAGCGAAGTGGCGTGTTTCAGAACTGAAGGAGCGTTCAGCGGCACAGGAGCACTTTATTGATCTGTGCCGATTGCTTGGTGAGCCTACACCGGCCGAGGCCGATCCCAGGGGAGATCATTATTGCTTTGAGCGAGGTGCACGCAAGGATTCCGGGGGAGGCGGCTGGGCGGATGTATGGAAACGGAATCATTTTGCATGGGAGTACAAGGGAAAGCACGCAAACCTTGATGTTGCCTTTGATCAGTTGCGGCAATACGCGCTGGCGCTGGAGAATCCGCCGATCCTGATTGTTTCGGATATGCATCGGTTTCTGATCCGGACGAACTGGACGAACTCCGTGAGCAAAACCTATGAGTTTGCGCTGGAGGATCTCCAAAGCAGTGAGTTTCGGGATTTGCTCAAGCGGGCAATGTCGGATCCTGAGCGGCTGCGGCCGAGCGAAACCCGGCAGAACCTCACCGAGCGGGCCGCGAAGACGTTCGCCCAACTTGCATATTCGCTCCGGGATCAGGGCCATGCGCCTCAGGAGGTTGCCCATTTTGTCAACCGTCTCATCTTCTGCATGTTTGCGGAGGATGTGGGGCTGCTCCCCGACGAGATGTTCAGCCGCATGCTGAAGCAGGCAGGGGCGCGGCCCGAGGAGTTTGCAGACCTTGCGGGGGATCTTTTTCGGGCGATGTCCACCGGTGGCCGGGTTGGTTTTGAAGCGGTAAAGCGGTTCAATGGCGGGCTGTTTGAGGATGACGCTGCTTTGCCAATGAATCAGGATCAGATCAGCATGACGCTGGATGCGGCCAGACTTGACTGGTCAAACATTGATCCTTCCATTCTGGGTACGTTGTTTGAGCGGGGTCTTGATCCAGATAAACGCGGACAGCTTGGAGCGCACTACACGGATCATGATAAAATCATGCAGATCATTGAGCCGGTGATCCTCCGTCCGTGGCTGGCAGAATGGGAACTTGAGAAGTCTCAGATTCAACGGATTCTTGAACGCGCGAATGCAGCAAAATCAAAGGCTGCCAAGACGCGTCACCGTAAACAGGCTGAAGCCAGATTCAATCTGTTTCTTGAACGATTGGGGAACTTCACGGTGCTTGATCCCGCTTGCGGATCGGGCAATTTTCTTTATCTTGCATTGCATGCCCTGCATGATCTGGAGCACCGGGTACAACTGGAGGCGGAGGCACTGGGGCTTGAGCGGTCTATTCTATTGGTAGGACCTAAAAATGTGAAGGGGATAGAATTGAACACGTATGCGGCGGAATTGGCACGTGTTTCGGTGTGGATTGGGGAGATCCAGTGGCTTCGGCGGAACGGCTTTATCAGTTTTCCGGAGCCGATCCTCAAATCATTGGAAACCATTGAGTGCCGGGATGCCTTAGTCACACCAGATGGAGAGGAGTCCGAGTGGCCGGATGCGGATGTCATCATTGGGAATCCGCCGTTTCTGGGGGACAGGAGGCTGATCAGCAATCTCGGTGAAGAGTATGTGGAAATATTACGCAAGATATATCAGGACCGAGTTCCTCACGCGGCAGATCTTGTTTGCTATTGGTTTGTGAAGGCTGGAGAGCACATGGATACAGTGGATTCAAAGCGAATTGGGCTGGTGTCGACAAATTCTATACGCGGTGGAGCGAACCGCAGAGTGTTGGAAAGGGCGGTCAACGGAAAAACGATATTCAATGCTTGGAGCGATGAGCCATGGATTATTGATGGTGCGGCGGTTCGCGTATCCATTGTATGTCTCTCACGATCAGAGGATAAATTTGTAGATGAACATCAACTTGATGGCGAAACAGTAGATGAGATCTATACGGATCTGACGGCGCGTAGTGGCGGGGTTGGTCTTGATCTGACGAATGCCAAGCGCCTTGGTCAGAATAAGGGAGTAGCATTTATGGGAGATATTAAGGGCGGTCCATTCGATATTCCAGGTGATCTTGCCCGGCAATGGCTTCGGGAACCTACAAATCCTAATGGCCGTCCGAACTCGGATGTGCTCAGGCCATGGATGAACGGCATGGCTGTTACGCGACGGCATGACGATAAATGGATCATTGACTTTGGCTTCTCTATGGCCAAAGAGTTCGCTGCGCTGTACGAATCTCCCTTTCAATACGCTCAGGAAAATGTCCAGCCAACATGGGAAAAGCAACGTGTATGCAATCGCCGAAATGACTGGTGGTTGCATCATAATCCACGCCCAAATATGTGGAATGCAATGGAGGGGCTTTCTCGCTATATCGCTACCCCGCGTGTGTCCAAGCATCGCGTCTTTGTATGGTTTGATGTCCAGATTTGCCCTGACAGCGCTCTGATAGCCATTGCGAGAGATGATGACACCATGTTTGGGATCTTGCACAGCCGGTTCCATGAGATGTGGTCACTCCGCACAGGCACTTGGCTCGGTAAAGGGAATGATCCGCGTTACACACACACTACGACATTTGAGGCCTTCCCCTTTCCAGAGGGACTCTCCTCTGATATACCCGCCAGCAATTATCAAACGGATCCCAGAGCACAGGCCATCGCTCTGGCAGCGAAAAGACTTGTAGAACTCCGTAACCGCTGGCTCAATCCGACCGAATGGGTGCAATGGGTGGAAGAACCCGTTCCAGGCTATCCCCTGCGCCCGGTGCCGCGTGATGCGAAGGCAGCGAAGGCACTGAAACAGAGGACACTCACCAAACTCTACAATACCCGGCCGCAGTGGCTTCTTGATGTGCATGCGCAATTAGATGCGGCGGTGGCCGCCGCTTACGGCTGGCCTGCAGACATCTCAACCGAAGAGGCCCTTCACGAATTACTCGCTCTAAATCAGCGCTGATGTTCCTCCGGAATCTGGAATAGATTGATCATTGATCGGTGCAAAGGGTTTACGGAGCGAACCAAATTTTTACCCATGAGCAGCAAGCGATTTGATGAGATTACGGCGCTGTGTAAGCGCCGCGGTTTTGTGTTTCAGTCTTCCGAGATCTACGGTGGACTCGGAGCCACCTATGATTATGGCCCGCTAGGTGTAGCGCTGAAGCGGAATGTGCAGGAGCGCTGGTGGCATGATATGGTCTACGCCAACGACAATATAGAAGGGATTGATGCCGCCATCCTGATGCATCCCAGAGTCTGGAAAGCTTCCGGGCATGTAGATGCGTTTCACGATCCACTCATTGACGATAAGGCATCTAAACGGCGTTACCGTGCAGATCAACTGATTGAACAGCATATTGACCGCCTGCGGGCAGAAGGAAAAACAGAACGGGCGGATGCGGTGCACGAGCAGTTCACCCAGGCGCTCAATGCAGAGGACATGCCCAAAGCACTTCACGCGCTGATCATCTCCGAAGAAATTCGCGGTCCAGATTCAGGTGCATTTGACTGGACTGATGTGCGCCAGTTCAATATGATGTTTGAAACGAAAGTGGGAGCGCTGGCCGGTGAAGACTCGTCGATCTTTCTGCGCCCGGAAACGGCCCAGGGCATCTTTGTGAATTTTCAGAATGTGCTGGCGACTTCACGCGTACAGATTCCGTTTGGGATTGCTCAGATTGGCAAAGCATTCCGCAATGAAATTGTCGCACGGCAGTTCATTTTCCGAATGCGTGAATTTGAACAGATGGAAATGCAGTATTTCGTGGAGCCGGGAACCCAGGCGGAAGCCTACGAACTCTGGCGCTCCCGAAGATGGGAGTGGCATGTTCAGAATGGTATCCCGGAATCTAAACTGCGTTGGCATGTCCACGAAAAACCCGCCCATTATGCAGATGCGGCCGTTGACATCCAGTATGAATTTCCAATTGGATGGCAGGAGGTTGAGGGGATCCATTCCCGTACCGACTATGACCTTGGAAGGCATCAGGAGTATTCCGGAAAGAAGATGCAGATTTTTCATCCGCCATCGGGCAGCCGGTTTATTCCATTCGTGGTAGAGACCTCGGTCGGTCTGGATAGAACCGTCCTGATGCTGCTTTGCGAAGCCTACCGGAAGGATGAGGTTGAGGGACAGAGTCGTACCGTTATGGCGTTTGCCCCCTCCATTGCCCCCATCAAGGTTGGCATCTTTCCACTTTTACGCAGGGACGGAATGCCGGAGCGTGCGCGTACGATTACCGCGGACCTCCGCCGTGAGTGGAATGTGTTTTATGACGAAAAGGGATCTATCGGCAAACGTTACCGCAGAATGGACGAAGCAGGGACCCCATTATGTATCACGATTGACAGTGAAACGCTTGGCGGGGCAGGGGTGACTATCCGTAACCGGGATACACTGGAGCAGGTACGAATTGCAGATGATCGGGTGTCGGCGTTTGTATCAGAGTTTATCAGGGGAGCATAATTTGCAGCCACAGCCCCGGTCTTCCAGAAAACCCCTGAATCATTTCATCGGGGCATTCTAGTGATCTGTCCCCGGAATATTCGCGGCGTTTGTATTCGTGCACAAATATTTTTATTGCATGAATCAAGTCACAGGTGCAATTTACTTGATTTTCTTTAGTATCCCTTGTATCTTTGTCCTCAGGACAAAGATACAAGGGATACGTAGTAAAGATGATTTCCCGCCAGAGATCAACAAGAGCCGGAAAGTATTTGGCGCAACTTGTGGAGCATTACAACAAGCCGGTTCTCCAACCCTTTGAATTCCTGGCCCTTATTCTGCGCCTGTATCAGGATGCGCCTTCCAAGAAGCTTTATTTGCGGAAGGGAAGGCCTGATCGTAACGATTATCACCGATTCAAGGTGATGCTGCATCGTATGGATGTTGTTCGAAATGACCGGGATTACGGAAAACGCGCCCTTCGTGTTCTTGCAATTTCCGATTGTCCGGCAGACGAGATTGTATGCCTTGTTGATCCAACATGTTATGTATCTCACCTGTCTGCCATGCAGCGGTGGGGACTTACAAATCGCAGCCCAAAAAACCTGATGCTGACACGGCCGGAACGCAGTACTTGGAAAAATATGATGTGCGAATACCGCCAGAAAATACTAGACGAAGATCACACAGATATCTGTCCATTGCATATAGTTGAGCACCCGAAACGCGTACGAGGGCAGAGTGTCCAGATGTATACGACCAAGTCATCAGGCATCTCCCTGATCGGTCGGGGAACTAATATGCGGATATCCACGATTGGACAAACTTTTCTGGACATGCTCCAAAAACCTGATCTGTGTGGTGGGATGGTGCATATACTTGATGTTTGTGAAGAACATGCCGAGACCTATCTGGACCAAATCATTCCGACGATTGATGCAATTCCAAGTGCAATCGTTAAAAGTCGTGCAGGTTATATTTTCCAGGAGTATCTGGGTCTGGAACATCCCGACATAGAAAAGTGGAAAGCTTTTTCCCAGCGGGGTGGAAGTCGGAAACTGGATCCGAGCAAGGAATTTGCATCGACCTACTCGGAAACATGGATGATCTCAATCAATGTCTGAGTACATCTTTGAAGTAGATGTGTCGCTTGGGGCGAAGAAGTGCAAGAGCAGCCAGCCGCACTCCAAACGTTCTGATTCAAGAGGATCCAAATGTCGGAAGCCAGGAGCTAAATCCAAACAGAATCATTCTCGCTCAGGAACCTGTCTAGCGACATTAACTTTATTCTAGGCGGACACTTAAAAGTTTCAATCTAGGAGGGGCACGGGCAACGAGGCGGAGCAGCGAGCCGCGAAGCCGAGTTGAGCGTGACGGTAACCGTTGTGTCCAGTGCAGCGAGGATGGGAAGTTCGTCCCTCTGGAGGTTGACCATATCACGCCCATTTCTAGGGGGGAGGCCGTACGATCTAGCCAATCTCCAAACCCTGTGCGTGGGTTGTCACGCGCGGAAAACCCTGAAGGAGAATCGGGTTGATCCGGAGCGGGTCTGCTGGATAGAGTTTATCCGGGAATAATTTTTCGGGAATCCTACTTTTTATTCCCAATTTTTAGCTATATTCAGAATAATTAACTACCTGGACCTGGTCACCTAGTCGCATGAATAGCCGAAAAAACTGGATGGATTGGGCATTAACCGTTGAGATTGGCGGTTCCCGGAATGTGGTTCACGGTTGCCGGCGCGTACTCGTTTATATGCTGAGTACGTCGGGGGAGATTTCGTTTCGGTTTGATGAAAATTCAATCTCATTCTTTGGCTCAATTAAGCGAATGAGGGAGTTCCTGGGGATTCCCTCGGCGACGATGGCTAGGTACATGAATAACCTGCAGGAGTGCGGGATTCTGGAAAAAAAAGAGGGTCGCACCTGGCGGCTCAAACGTACATAAAAAGCCCTCGGAGGGGGCAATTCAAATGCAGATAACAATACTCCAATGAAAAAAGACGAACGGGTTACGGAGTGGGGAAAGAAGAGGATCCGGGAGAGGGAGTTACCGGATCTTGAGGAGCGCCTTATGCTGTATATGGTTGATCGTGCGAATTCCTGCCCTGGATCCCGTACTTATTGTCAAGTGTCCGGAACGATTGAAGATGCCGTGCGGGATTTGGGTGTCGACCAGGGGGAGGTAGAGGAATCTATTAGGGCACTTCATAAGAGGATGTTTATTTCGGATGGTTTGGATGTATCCCCCGCCCTGCCCTCAATGCGTTGGGTTTTTCCGCACTTCACGCACTTCTATACCGGTTGCGCTCGGTGGTATCTTGAGGAAAACCCCGAAAACCCCGAATACGGAGAACTCCTGCAGTATGTGCGGGATACCTATTCTGCAGAGGATTTGACGAACTACATGAGGGGGATTTTGGAAGCGGCGGCCTCCCCGATGACCGCGGCGGAGATAGAGGAAAGAATAAAGCGCGAACTGGATGCTTTGAAATGATGGATAAGTACCGCGTTGATCGCCTGCCCTGGGCAGAATCCCCCGCGCCGATATGTGTAGATTCAGATTGATGTTGCCCACCTAGATCGGCCCAATTTTCGCTGCTATTTTGCGGGGTTCGGGTCGGGGGATTCTGTTCCAAAGCAGGCCTCACGCACACCGCGTCCAACAATGCACGAGACTCACACTGAGGTTATTCCGCAACCAGAGCAACGACCGTTGCCAGCACGCCCCCAAGCACGGCAGCTACGATTCCAACAAACCAATGTAAATGGCTCATTTCCGACTTCAGCCTACTGTTCTGCGCATCCAGACTGGATTCTAATTGCATATGACTGGACTTGATTTGGTCAAGAATAGGGGTAGACAAACATGTTGAATAACGATTTAGTGAACGCAACCGCCTCTTTGCCAGAACAACCCATATGCTCCAAGAGAGTGAAGACATATACCTCTTCCTCAGTGGACGATGGGAGATCCGCTTTATCCTGTTTCGGCATAACTGCTTAAATTCATTTCGGGGTAAACGGTCCCCTGAAACTGCATCTGATCAAGTCTCAGAAATAAACCGTGAGCCGGCCACAATGGAACGTATTGAGTACCCTTAGCTGGCTACACGACCTTGTGTTCCATCTGATTTAAATATATTCTATTTTCTGGAATTTAGACATGCACCTGCCTCTTTCCAGATCGTAGGACGACCAATGCAGATAATCCCTTATTGTTTTGGATCCAACTCCATACCGGTACAGATTACATCTTCAGTATCCAGACATGAACATCCTCAGTATAGATAGATTTTCGGACGGATACGGCTAATTTATCTGAATATACACCACGATATATGTTACGGACGAGGTTCTTGCAAAACTAGCAATTCAGGCTAAAAAGCGCTCCTGGGTGCACTCAGGAGAATAAAAACCCTCAAGATTAAGGGTTTTGCAAGAGGCTCGACAGTAAGATGTCTGATCGGGCAGAGGATCATCTGCAGGCGGGGTACACCGGAGCAGGTACGGGCAGTGATGATCAGGTGCCGGCATCTGTTTCAGGGGTGTTCAGCGGAGCATAACTTTTGGCTACCTCCTCAACATCCTGCCATACCCTGAGCGCATTCCCGCCAAGAATTTTAGCGATTTCATCCTCCGAATACTCCCGCCGTAAAAGTTCGGCGATCAGGTTGGGGTAGGTGGAGACATCCTCCAGACCTTCAGGAAGTCCCGTGACTCCGTCATAATCGCTGCCAAGCCCCACATGGTCAATGCCAACTAAATTGACGATATGGTCAATGTGGTCAACGAGTTCCGCCAATGTGCCAATAGGGGCTGACTTGCGCCGCGACTCACGGTAAAGAAATCCCTCCTTACTTGCAAGAGGAATCTCATTCTCTTCCAGATACGCTTCAATGTTATCCACTAAAGCTCCATTCTGCTCCAGATACTCCCCGCGGACGAATGAGGAGCCGAAACTGACCATAATGACACCGCCCCTGGCAGCCGCCGCCTGAATGAGTTCGTCACTGATATTACGCTCCCACCCAGGGGTGAAATGCCGGGCAGACGAGTGCGTCGCAAGGACCGGCGCAGAACTGCGCCGCAAAACCTGTGCAATCGTACTGTCCGTCAAATGCGAAATGTCCACCATGATTCCCAGCCGGTTCATGTGATCCACGACCTCTTCCCCAAAGGGGCTGAGCCCGCCCCAGGTACGGGTGGAGTCATAAGAAGAGTCACAGATGTGATTATCCCTGCCGTGCGTGAGCGTGATATAACGGATGCCACGGTCGTAGTAATACTCCAGATCCTCCAGTGACTCAATCGGTGCACCGTTTTCCATTCCCAAAGGCAGGGAAACCAGCCCGGCATCCTTATGCGCAATCAGGTCAGAAGAGTGCATGGGGATGGCAAATTTGTCCGGCGCATGGGTCGCCCAGCCCTCTACCATATCAATCAGGGAATCCGCCAGTACTTTTGCAGCACCAGGAACATCCTGCCGCGAACTCGGGATATAAATGGCAATAAACGGAGCATTGAGTCCTCCTGCCACCGCCTTGGGATAGTCAAAGTCACCTCCGAAGGTTTCCTGGCTGATATCCTCGGTGTATCGGGTCATGCGATAGGGGACATCAATATGGCCGTCGATGATCAGATGCGCATTGGCAAGTTCGTGTGCACGTTCCATATTCATGTCCTGAATACATCCTGTGAGTAGAAAGGGGAGAAAGAAAAACAGTCGATACATTATCGGGCAACAGATGTTTTGCGGAGTTCTCGAATTACCGTGACATTAACCTGACCGGGATAAGTGAGTTCGTCCTGAATCCGTGAAGAAATTTTCACAGCAAGTTCTCTCGTCCTCTCGTCGGAGACCTTGGAGTATTCGACAACGACACGGAGTTCCCGTCCCCCCTGAATCGCATATGCCATCGTAACCCCGTCAAACGACAGTGCAATTGCTTCCATGTCCTGCAAGCGCTCAATGTATTCGTCACGGCGTATGTGCCGTGCCCCCGGCCGTGCTCCACTGATGGCATCACATATCTGTACGATGGGGGCATAAAGGGATGTCATTTCGATCTCATCATGATGCGATCCTACGGCATTACAGATCAGGTGATGCTCTTTGTAATGTTTGCAATACTCCATGCCCACGATTGCATGCGGGCGGTCATTGGATTCCTGAAGCACCTTCCCAAGATCATGCAGCAGGCCGGCACGCCGGGCCATCTGCGGGTCAAGTCCCATTTCGGATGCCATGATGGAACAGAGATTTGCCACTTGAATACTGTGGTTAAGAAGATTCTGACCATAACTTGTCCGATACTTCATTTTTCCCACAGTAGAAGTAAGTTCTTTGTGCATTCCACGTAATTTGAGATCAAGGAGAGTGCGTTCTCCAGTTTGATAGATCTCATCCTTAAGGCTCTTCTCGGCTTTTGCTACAGTGCGCTCAATACTGCCAGGATGAATACGACCGTCCCGAATCAGCCTGGACAGGGCAATTCGTGCAATTTCACGTCGATAGAGATCAAATGAACTGAGAACAATCGCCCCCGGCGTATCGTCAACCAGAACATCTACACCAGTGGCTGCCTCAAATGCAATCACGTTCCGACCCTCCCGTCCGATAACACGTCCTTTAACATCATCAGAAGTGATGGGAACGACCGAGATGGAGTGTGACTCCGCCTCATCAGACGCAAGGCGCTGCATGGTGGTGAGGACAATCTTGCTTGCCTCCTCTTTCGCCGTGATCTGCGCCTGATCTTTCAACTCCAGCAATTCCCGTGAAATATCCTCCCGTGCCTTCTCCAGAAGTTCTTCACGCAACTGCCGACGAGCCTCGTCTTGAGTCAGATCTGCAATCACCTCCAACTTCGTGACGCGCTCATGGATGAGTTCCCTGAGCCGTGACTGCTGGGCATCCAGACTCTGCTTCTGGGCGTTCAAGCTGTCCAGATGCCGGGATGCATCCTTAGACAATTTGTCAACCTCTGTATACAGTTTTTTTGCCTGACGGTTGACCGTCTCACTTTCTTTGTGAAGCAGACCCATAGTTTGTTCCGCTTCAAATAGTAAATTTTGCTTTTTGTTTAAGCGCCGATTCCTGTTGTTGAGTTTTTTTCGCTGGCGTTCACTTTTATGCTTGAGCCTTCGTTGGTCCCGTTCTAGAGCCTCTCGCTCCTGATTCAATGCAGCTTCTCTGGTGTCAAGTTCACTGCGTTTATGATCAAGTGTTGATTTAGCATCATGTATAACCTTTGCTTTTAGAGTATCCGACTCTTTCTCAGCCGAGGTTAAGATTGAGGACGCCTCCTGACGTGCCTTATTTAGTGTACTCCGAGCATTTGAATGAGCGATCCACCAGGCAATGCCCAGCCCCGCACCAAATGCCGCAAAACCAGTCAACAACAGGACAACTAACATGCTGTCCATATTTTTATGGTTTTGTTATGGAAGCGGTTACCAGTGGGATTGGAGAAGGTTCCTTCGGCGGGGCGCAAGCGTCCGCGGCGGCGGGGGTGAACCCTTGTCTACATGATTGGGGGTTTCCCAAATCCTTCCACGGTCCTCTGCGTACATGACGACCCAGAAATATCAGGGTTGAGGCCTGGTGTCCAGAGCTGAAGTCAACTCCCTTTGAATGAAATTGACGGTTCACTTGCCTAGACCGCCACGGGCGCCTGCGAACGGGGGATACCGCATGAAAGCGATATGGTTCCACTACGATTCGGATAGGGTGGAGTTTTTTAAGGCCTTCATGAGTTCACGGTCAAGATTTTCGGCCTCTCTATCAATTGCGTTCAATAGAACATTTGAGGTTTCTTTGATCCCAAGCAACTCCTCGGCCAACTCCATGGCAGCGAACACGGCCGCCACCAGATCCGGCTGCTCAGGATGCTTCTCCTTAAAAGCCCGCATCCGCTGATTAACATTTTCCGCCACTCCATAGATTGTGGCAACATCGCTGCTCTGCACCAGAAGGGGATAGTCCCGTCCTAGAATTCGAACCGTAATAGATTCATGCTTCATCTAATCCGTCTCGTCTTCATCTGTATTCAGGTAATGGTCAATCGTCTTGATGAAAGAGTTTACCCTTTTGAGAAGTTGCTCTCGGCTCTCTTCAAAGGTAAGGTTTGCTTTTCCAGAGGAACGACGTGGACCAGATTTAAGTTCAGCAACCTGTTTTGCAAGTTTCTGATTCTCTTCCCGGAGACGGCCCAGCTCCAGTACGACCGCCTGAACACGATCCCGCAACTGCCTCAAGGAGGCAGATCCCCGTAAAACAATGGACGAGGGGCTATCAAACTCGTGCTCAAGTTGGCGCGAGCCGGGTTTTGGTGCCGGATCTCTTTGCTGGGCAGACATGATAGAATTCTCTTGAACAGGCTTTAACGACTTAAGGTAAGGTAATGGTTCAATATACGATTATAACTGTGGATTAACTGCGCAATGTCGCGCCAAACTGTTCAGAAAAAGCATTAACAATTGCATTTATGATACGATCAATTTCCTCATCACGCAGTGTCCGATTTCCTCCGAATCGCAGTGCGAAAGCAATACTTTTCTTGTCCGTGGGGATTTGATTTCCCGTGTATACGTCAAACACATCCACATTTCTGAGAAGCGGCTGCCCCACTTTGCGCAATGTGGAGATCATAGGGCCCACGGCTTGAGACTTGTCCACGGATACGGACAGATCTCGCTCCATCTCGGGAAAGGGAGAAATGCGGGTATAGGTTTGGGATGGATTTTTTTCATGCAGAAGAAGGAGCCGCGTCCAGTTGAACTCGGCAAAGAAGACGGGATCGGGGAGGTCGAAGAATTCCTGGATCGCTCCAGACAGTTTTGCAAGTACACCGATGTGTGTGCGGCCCGAGTAGAAGGTGATGTGATAATCGGTGAGCTCGGTCGCTGTATAGCTGGGTTGCATGCGCAGGGCGTTGAACTGCAATGCATCCAATAATTGGCATACTTCCCCCTTCAGATCAAAAAAATCTGCGACTTGATGATCCTGATCCCAATTCGTGGGGCGGATTGCACCCGAGATCCCTACCAGCAATACGTCATATTCTGAAAAATTCTCAATGAATGCGGCTGCACGTTTGCTGTGATGAAAGACATGGCCAAATTCATAAAATCGCAAGACACGCTGCGAATGGTTTGCATTGCGCTGCATGGCCATCAGCATGCCCGGCAGGAGCGAGGGGCGCAGGGTGGCCATAGATCGGGAAACTGCGTTCAGGGTACGAGCCGGAGGATCATCCGAATCAAGTACGGCCTGACTGAACTGCCTGGCGACCT
This sequence comes from Rhodothermales bacterium, assembly GCA_022822185.1. Taxonomy (GTDB): domain Bacteria; phylum Bacteroidota; class Rhodothermia; order Rhodothermales; family Bin80; genus Bin80. The sequence goes on from JAJECE010000020.1 coordinate 27,019, forward strand.
CATCCGGTAACAGGCTGTTCGTGTAGATCTCCCGGAATCCGTGGCCGGTCAGGTGGATATGTGCGTGTTCGCGTAACAGGTCAGCCGGTCGAGGTCGCGGGGCGGATAACTGCAGGGAGGTGTGCTCTGGCAGGTCAATATTTTCCAGGCCATGGATTCGCGCAACTTCCTCAATCAGGTCAATCTCTAGATTCACATCCGGGCGGTAAGTGGGGATGATGCAGGAAACAAGGCCCTCTGCCGTCTCCCGGGGGGCAAACCCGAGGGATTCAAGAATCTGAAGGATTCGTCGGTGCTCAATTTCAATGCCGAGAATCGTACGAATGCGTGAGATGCGCAGATCAACGGTAGCCAATGGCTTCGGTGTCGGGTACATATCAACCATCCCCGGGACGATCTTGCCTCCGGCCAATTCTGCAATCAGCATGGCGGTGCGCATGGCCGCCCATGGCTGCCGCTGGGGATCTACGCCACGTTCAAACCGATAAGATGCATCGGTTGAAATCCCCAGTACTTTTGAGGAGCGTCGTATGCGGGTCGGATCAAACCAGGCACTTTCAATCAGTATATTCGTGGTTGTGTTCCCCACTTCAGAGTTTTGGCCTCCCATGATCCCTCCAATGGCCACCGGCTCTTTTCCATCACAAATCAAGATCATCCCTTCCTCCAAAATATGCTGCTTGCGATCAAGTGTGACAAAGGTTTCGCCCTCCGCAGATTCCCGGACGATGATCTTTTTTTGTGCAATACGGTCGTAGTCAAACGCATGGAGCGGCTGCCCGCACTCGTACATTACAAAATTCGTCACATCCACGATGTTGTTAATGGATCGTAGTCCCACGGCTTCCAGACGCTGCTTCAGCCATACCGGCGAAGGCCCAACCGTGACATCCCGAACAATTATGGCGGTATATCGGGAACATACGTCGGGGCACTGGATGGAGATATCAATGTGGTTCGAGGCTTCAGATCCGGAAGGAGGAATTGGAACATCAGGGAAAGTCACCTGCACATTTTGCAATGCAGAAAGGTCCCGGGCAACTCCAAAATGGCACACCGCATCAGGACGGTTTGGCGTGATCGCCAGATCAAGCGTCGTATCCGCGGCAAGGCCCTGTTCCCGGAGCAGATATTCTTTCAGGGGCTCTCCAATGGTCGATGAGCCGGCGAGGACCATAATGCCATGATGATCCTCCGAGATCCCCAGTTCGTCCTCAGCACAAATCATTCCCATAGACACCTGGCCACGGATTTTCGTTTTCTTGATCCTGATCGTTTTTTCGTTGATCGTCAGCCTGGATCCTACGGTCGCAACGGGAACCCGTTGATCTGGAGCAACATTCGGGGCACCGCAGACAATCTGCACCGGTGTACCATCACCAAGATCAACATTGCACAACTGCAGGCGATCTGCATCAGGATGGGGATGGACGGATCGTACCTGTCCAACGAGTACTCCGTCCAGAGAGAGGTCATGTTGCTCAATGTGCTCAACCTCAAGCCCGGATAGGGTCAGCGCGTCTGTAAGTTCTGCAATAGACAATCCGTGACTCACATATTCTGACAGCCAGTTATAGGAGATCTTCATTCTGAGATATCTTAAAACTGCGCTAGAAAGCGCACATCATTTTCGTAAAAGAGACGGATGTCCTTGATATCATAACGGAGCATCGCAGGACGTTCGACCCCCATACCGAAGGCATATCCGGTATACCGTTCGGGGTCAAGGCCTACCGCTTCCAGAACATTGGGATGGACCATTCCACTCCCCAGAATCTCCATCCAGCGTCCTCCATCCGGATGGTCAGGAAGGTTCCACCAGATATCCAGCTCTGCACTTGGTTCTGTGAACGGGAAAAAGCTGGAACGGTAGCGCAATTTCACATCCTCCCCAAAGAATGCGCGGGCAAACCGGTAAAGCGTGTTCTTCAGATCTGCCATCGTGATCCCCTCGTCCACGACCAGCCCTTCGACCTGATGAAAAAGGCAGTAGGATTTGTAGGTAATGGTCTCATTACGATAAACCCGGCCAGGTGCAATCAGCCGGAATGGAGGCTCCTCGGCCATCATGGTGCGGATCTGTACCGGTGAGGTATGAGTTCGCATCATGATTCGGGGCTGATCAGGACTTTTTTCATCAATAAAGAGTGTGTCCTGCATATCTCTTGCCGGATGATCTTCGGGAAAATTGAGCGCGGTAAAATTGTGCCAGTCGTCTTCCATTTCCGGGCCCTCTGCAATCGTAAAGCCCATACGATGGAAGATGTCTGTGATTCTGGACAGGGCCAATGTAATGGGATGTCTGGATCCCGTCCACTGGTTCTTTCGCCCGGGGAGCGTAAGGTCGATCTCAGACAGATTGACGGGATCAGAGACGGATTTTTGATGGGCGGAGTCCAGGGTTGCCTGTGCTTTTTTCCGCAGTGCATTCAAAACCTGTCCTGCAGTGCGGCGATCCTCTTTGGGTAAATGCGGGATTTGTTTGAAGAGCTGGGTAATCAATCCACGCTTTTGCCCGATGAAACGGATTCGGAAGGCCTCAATATTTGAGGGGGTATCAAGTTGGGCACGGAGGATCTCTGTGCTGAGTTCCTCGGTGGTTGCAATAAGGCGTTCTAAGCTTGTACCCATTTTACCGCAAATAAAAAACCCGCCAGACCTGCATTCGCAGGGGCGGGAATGTGCTCATCTCTATACACTCGGCCCCTAGCCATATAAGGTGCCGAAAAAGAAAAATGCGCTAGGCAGGTAGTCCATGATCGGTCTGATGGGCTTCCTGAACCACGCGTGCAAAAATTGCAGGTTCGTTCATCGCCAGATCTGCAAGCACCTTTCGATTCAAGGCAATCTTCTGTTCACGAAGTGCACCCGACAGGCGTGAATAGGTGGTACCGTTCAGGCGTGCAGCTGCGTTAATGCGGGCAATCCAGAGTCGCCGAAACTGCTGCTTACGTTTACGGCGATCCCGGTAGGAATACTCCAGTCCCTTATCAACCGCATGTTTGGCTACGGTATATACTTTGCTGCGACTCCCCCAGTACCCCTTGGCCATGCCAAGGACCTTCCTTCTTCGCTGGCGGGAAGCGACTCTGTTGCGTGCGCGTGGCATAATAATTCAAGATTTTTTGATCACGATGAGGATCCTAACAGACGATTGATACGCGGCTCATCACGCTTATCAATCAGTGTCTTTTTCCCCAACTCCCGTTTACGTTTACGGCTCTTTTTCGTCAGGATGTGACTCTTGAACGCATGTGCGCGTTTCAGCCGCCCAGAAGCTGTGCGAGAAAATCGTTTCTTTGCTCCACTGTTAGTTTTTGTCTTCGGCATTGCCCCGAAAATAATTCAGAATTCGCGTAAACTGCGGAAATTTCATAAGGTTCCCAACTACTTTGGTTTTAATGGAGTGAGGATCGCCGTCATGCGTCGGCCCTCCATTCTTGGCTCCTGATCCAGTTTGGAAACCTCCTTCAACGCATCCACAAGGCGCGCAAGAATCAGCATTCCCTGATCCTTATAGATAATGTCTCGGCCCCGGAACTGCACATAGGCACGCACCTTGTGGCCGTTCATGAGGAATTCCCGGGCATGCTTCGCCTTGAACTCGAAGTCATGCGTATCGGTGCGAGGGCGAAACCGGATTTCTTTTAGTTGGGTCTGATGTTGCTTTTTGCGGGCATCCCGTTCCTTTTTGCTTTTCTCATAAAGGAATTTCCCATAATCCATAATCTTACAGACAGGGGGATCCGCGTTTGGTGCGATTTCAACGAGATCCAAGGCCTGCCTCTGGGCCATTCCCATGGCTTTTTCAATCGGGTACACACCGTGGCTCCCCTGTGGATCAACAACTCGTACTACATGTGCATCAATGGCATCATTGATGCGTGTTTGTATATTTTTTGTGATGACAATAAGCGATTAATTTTCAAAAACAAAGAAAATCAGAACATATAGATCTGATCCGTGGGTCCTAATGGATTCGAACCATCGACCTCTACGATGTCAACGTAGCGCTCTAACCAACTGAGCTAAGGACCCTCCGCAGATTCTCTAAGGTACGGTTTTTTAAGAATTTGCCCACACTGGAAGCATTCCAGTTCACTTCCAGCACTAGTACACATGAACTACATCGTAAACGCAACCTGAACGACAGGGCCGGGGATGACGGCGATGTGCAGGCGGCTTTCGCGCTTTCGCCGAGCCGTAATCAGGGCAGATACCGCAGCCACCACACGGTTGGCAACCAGTGCGGCAATGAGCCCGCTTCTCTGTTGTGCCCAGTTCTCGGAACTTCGCCGGAGATCCCGATACCGCTGGAGATCCTGGATATTTTGCCATGTCCACTGGAACGCCGGGTCATCTACATAAGAAATCAGATCCACGCGTCGGTTTCGCAATTGGACCTCACGATAGTCATTCGAAGAAAGATGATTCCCAATGGTGATATAAAACCGGCGATCTTTGCCTGCATTTGAGACTCCGGCATAGGATGCTGCCCAGGTCTGGTAACTTTGAACGAGGTGCCGGCGCTGCCATTCACTGGTCACCAGGCCTGCAACGAGGATTGCGTCTGTAATGGTATAGAACGCAGCGCTCCGATTCCATTTCCCCCCGTTGGTATATTTATGGCCTAGGCCTGGCAGGAGAATACTGTAGGCCGCCGCTTTTGCGGGTTTTACGGGAGACTGCGCTGCAGCTTCGGTATCCGCCAGAAATCCAAGCACAACCAGAATCAGAAAACCAATGGGCTTTCGAACCCATGGCAGATGATGCACATACGCAATGGCGGAGATACAAAGGGGGGGCGGGCGTTGGATGAGAATACTTCTACGAATCAATGGAACGGTGTGGTACGATGAGCAATGCATTGGGTTGCCATTGCGGTCACGCAAGCCGGGAGAAAGCGCATCAGAAGTGTACGCCGATCCGAAGGTTGATGGTACGTGGGGTCAGGCGTGTCGGAATACGCTGCCAGATTCCGCTCGCATCAGGCAGCCAGGAGTAGGTAACGGTGTTGATGATGTCAAAGATGTTCAGCATCTCGGCGGTTATCTCCAGTTGCAGGGGTTTCGGGTGACGACTGAGTGTGATGATCTTGGTAGTCCCAAAATCAACCCGGCGGAATGCAGGGTAGCGGGCGGAGTGTCTGCTGCCGGGGATTTGGGCAATAATGTTTCCGATACGTTCGCCCGGGATTGGAGGGGTATAGGCGAAGCCGCTCCCGAACAGGATACGCATGTGCAGTTTCCAGGTAGGGTCCATTGGGACATAATCCTGTATAAAGAGCGCAACGGTGTGACGCTGATCCATGGGTCTCGGCCGCAGGCCTGCATTCAGGGGGGTGGTGTACTGCGGACGAAATTGCTCACGCGCAACCATAAAGCTATAATTAATCCAGCTCTCCATGCCAGGCACAAACTCCCCTCTGGTCTGGAGATCCAGACCGTACACATGTCCGCTGGCATCGTTGTGCCCGCTGTAGTTGATCCGCACATTTTCCAGCGAGTAACTGACCAGGTTTGTCAAATTTTTGTAGTAGGCTTCTCCGCGCAGATAGAGTCGTTTTTGGGGCACAAACAGTTCGGCACCGCCGGTAAATTGCAGGGAGCGCTGGGAGCGGAGGGAGCGGTTCAGAGATTGAGCAAGTGGCACATCAGGGCTTGGTGTACCACGTAATTCCCGGTACGCAGGCTGCTGATAGTATAGACCGGCCGATGCGGTTAATGTGAGTTGTTTGAGTGCTTCATAACGCAGGCTCATACGAGGCGAAAAGGTCCATTCGCGGTTGAATTCATACCAGTCGGCCCGGATGCCTGCATTCAGAAGGGTTGACTCACGGATACTGTAGGAATCTTCGACATGCAGACTGACCTGGAAGGTGTTGAGTGCTGCAAGGCCTTCAAGACTGTCTACAACAATCCGTATCGGTTCCATTTCAAGATCGGATCCCAGTACAATAGATTTTTCCGTGAGCCGGTCATCGAACAGGAACCGTTTAATATGCCAGCCGGACTCAACTGCATGCCGCCTGCTAGTTCGGAGGTAGAGGCCCCGACCTGCCAGCGTGGTTGCTGTGATGGCATTATCGGCCGAATCTTCCTGACGCGCCAAGCCTCGTGGAATTTCCAGAAGATCCGCATTTCGATCCGTAACAACATCATAAAGGATTGCATTTCCTTCCAGGAGATAGGACTCCTGTTCTTGGGTTGTATACAGGCTTATATCGTGTTGAATGGACCACTTCCTGCCGATACGGCTTCGTAGACGTAGTCCGGCGAGGCCGGTTTGGTACCCATCAATCTCTTCACTATTTCTGGAATAGGAAAGCCAGACGGACCGGATATCCGAGGAGCTGCCATCTGCGGAGACCGTTCCGTAAAAGGTCCGCCGTCCACGCGGATCCAGTCGGAATTCATGGTTTGCGTAAAGTCCGACAAATTCAAGTTCCTGACGGGGGCTGAGCCGATAGCTGAATCGTGTCTGGAGATCTTCGTAATCCGGTCGGTAGTTACCTTTCAGTTCCTGGGTTGAGAAAAATCGACGTGCTCTAGCCTTACGCAGTCCAATCTGCCAGGAAAATGTCCCGGTGGTTGCTGCTGCGGTTGCACTGCCATCGAGTAGCGACAGGGTAGCGCTGGTGGTAAGATCATTTGTGGGGGCGTACTCAATATCCAGTGCAGAAGAGATTTTACCGCCGTACTTTGTGGGGAACCCGCCGGTATAGAGGGTGATGCGGCGTGCCAATTCTGGATTAAAGAGTCCGATCCCTTCCTGTTCTCCCTGCCTTGGACGGAATGGCATATGAATCTCGAAGCCATTGAGAAAGATGAGATTTTCGTTGAATCCGCCTCCACGCACCGAGTATTGATTGGTGATCTCATTATTGGCAGACACACCGGGGAGTACTAGAAGCGCCTGGAACCCTTTAAAAGGGGAGGGCATCCGGCGCACCTGTTCCGGCGCGATCTGTTGTACACCCGCACCGAGGACGGTTTTGTCTTCCACCACGAGTTCCTCCCCTTCAAGCACCGTTGGAGAGAGTTGAATGCTCAGGGTGGTGACAGCGCGTGCAGATACGACGACGGAATCAAGCCGGCTGGCAAATCCCACATACGAAAACCGTAACGCATACCTGCCTGTCGGAAGTTGCAGGGTGTAGTTTCCAGTGTCATTGGAGGCGGTTCCAAAATTCGTGTCATTGACCAGAATGCTCACGCCTGGCAGGGGCAGTCCATTCCCGGATTCAGTGACCGTTCCTTGAACTGTCCCCCAGGATTGTGCAGCCACCTGCGCGGTAAAGAGCAGTGGAAGAAAGAAAACAATACGGCACATAAGATGCCACGCGTGTGCGGCGGTCAGATGCAGTGATTTGGCGGGGTAGCAATTCGCAGATGAAAGCAGTCGTTCAGGGATTATTGTGACCAGGATGTAGGTTCACGGTCCCAGCGATGGGCGTAAAGGGTTTGGAGCAGGGATGGTTCCAGTGGGCCGCGGTCACTGGCGGCAATATTGGCTTCCACATGATGCAGTTTACGCATTCCCGGGATGGTTGTGCTCACGGTGGGATTGCTCAGGATAAAGCGGAGGGCCATTTCAGGCATACTGCTGTCCGGGGGTACGATATTGCGTAACGGCTCGGCATGTGCCACGCTGCTCCGCAGATTTTCTTCCACAAAATAGGTGTTTCGCCAATCGCCTCTGGGCCAGGTGGAGTCCAGTGTGATCGTTCCGGTCAGGGTACCCTCATCAAAAGGGACACGGGCAATAACCCCAACATTATGCGTTTCGCAGGCGGGGAAGAGTTCGTCAACCGGGTTTTGGTCAAAGATGTTGTAGATCACCTGGACACAGTCTACGAGTCCGCTCTGGACGGCCTGGATGCCATTCCATGGTTCCCAGCGGTTGAGGCTGATCCCGATGGCTCCAATTTTTCCGCTGTCTTTTGCCTGTTGGAGTTCCTGGATCCAGCGTTCATCCTGGATCCACGAATCCTCCCATGTATGGAGTTGCATGAGATCCAGTTGTTCCAGATTTGTGTTGCTCAAGCTCCGTTCAATATGTTCACGAACATAGGCAGGCGGATAGCAGTCGTCAAGGGCATGCTGCCGTTGGCTGGGCCATGCACGATTTTTTGGCGGCACTTTTGAGGCAGTATAGAGGCGTTTATCGGGGTTTGCCCGTACCAGTTGTCCGAGCAGGCCTTCACTGTGTCCATCTCCGTAGGCCCATGCGGTGTCAAAGAACGTACAGCCGAGGTCGACTGCACGTTGCATCGATTCCATGGACTGGAGATCGTCGGAATCCTTCCATCCAGACATCCCCCACATGCCATATCCAATTTCGCTTACGGGAAAGCCAGTTCGGCCGAGCAGTCGGTACTTCATTGATCAATAACTGTCTTGATCCTCTGTAACGCAGAATTCGCCGTGTGTTCCAAATGGGTCCCTTTTAGTGCAATTTCGACATTGCAGTGGGATTTTTTGCTTTAATACACAGACTGAAAAGTAATCATGAACCCCTTCGTGGCAATAAAATTTTTAAGGATGGGGGCAGGGGCTCATCTATCTGGAAATCACACATACTTGTGATCGAATGCTTATACTCGCGTGACTCCTGTTCGTGCATATTGATTGCATCGGGCGGTTAGAATATGTCTCAACCAAATTAGTAAGACAAAACATATGAAATACATTACAAAGGGGGGGACTCTCTACCATCGGATTCGGCTCCATCCATACGCACTCAGAGGAAAATAGGATCCGATAAAGGAAATTATCGGACCCTATTTTTCGGCGATTTTTGGCATAAAAACGGAAGTCTATGCACGATCAGGAGGCTTCCCCGTATCTGTTCTTCCTTTTCTTTTGGAACAAATTGTCAGCGTAGTCATTCGCTGTCCTGTTGATGCTTGCCACTATACATCATGAGTGATTCTGATCGCAGATCCCCCAATATAGAAGACCGGGGCGAAGCCAAGTATTTCCACGGACGGAAGGGAATTCTGGCCGACTTCAAGGAACGTCTGGAGTTCGCGGAGCAGGATCCCCAAAAAGGAACCACGTTTCTGATCCAGGCCGCGCCCGGTGCAGGCAAGAGTGCACTGCTCCATAAATGTGCCCGCCTAGCTGCAATTGAGGGATTTGCAGTGGCAGAGGTGGATCCGCATAATTTTCTAGACCCAGATGTACTTCACGAGTCTATTGATACATCGTGGATGCGATGGCGTAGATGGCTCACACAGAGATCGGCTAGTACAGATGTTGGCGTATTTAAGGCGGGAGTCGTTGTCGGTGGGGCGGCAAAAACTCCTCTGGGTGTCATCGAAAAGGGGAAAGGAGGGCTGGTTCTGCTGTTGGATGAGGCGCAGTTAATGGACGACCTTGCGGTGGGGACCGGGATTCCGTTTATCGGTGCGAAGGCCCTGCTGACCGCAATCCACAACGGGCGGACTGGACGCCCCGTGATGCTGGTCGCTGCCGGGTTGAGTGCAACGAAGCGAGCCTTCAAAGATCTGGGCGTGTCCAGATTCAAGGACAACTGCTATGTAGATTTGGGCCCGCTGAAAGAGGAAGCGGAGCGGGAGGTGATTAAGGACTGGCTCAAGAAGGAGGGGCGGGCGAAGGGGGATCCCACGCCCTGGATTGATGCGATTATGCAGAAGACCCATGGTTGGCCGCAGCATGTGGCCGCCTATGCCGAGTCTGCTGCCGTCCACCTGCGGGCAACGGGGCGGCAGATGACTCCAGCGAAGTTGAAGGAAGTGCTCGAAGTGGGGGAGATGAAACGGATAAAATTTTATAAATCCAGAGCGGACGGGATTATGAGGAACGAGCGCCAGTGCATTGCCAGAGCAATGACTAATGTTGAGACGGACGGAACCATCGATAAGAACACGGTCATCGCATCCCTGCGAGAAGAATTCAGCGCGGAGAAAGCCGAG
>JAJECE010000041.1 GCA_022822185.1 Rhodothermales bacterium
GGCCCTCCCTTCATACATGATTTCCGTTGCGTTTACTCAAGTCTTCGGGTAATCCTCCCCGGTTGGCTGAGAACAATCAGGGACGCATGGATTGGGGAATAGAACCGGGAGTCCAAATTCTTGTTCAGAATATCGGGGACAGGGAAAGGGGATTCTTTCTGCTTCCGGAATCATTTTTACATGCACTCCTTGCAGGGAACTGATCGGGATGTTGGTCCGACCATACAGGGGGAATTTAGCCGCTGGATTTCCGGTCTGTTCAAAAATCATGCAGGATGCGAGGGAAAATGTTTCGTGCGAGGATGGCGGGAGATACGACAAAATGCCCTTCTTTTAATCAATCCTGAATCTACAGAATCGCATGAAAATGCATGGGTCGGGGGCTTCCTTGATGCGATTGATGTGTGATTCATTTTATGTTCTGGAAACAGGGCGTAGTGATTTATGTATAATTCATTATGTCAAATTTTGATTCGTTAAAAACTCAAAATGAAATCACGTTCAACCTCAGCACTCCCTGTCGCCGCCCGAAAAGCTTTAGCAAAACTAGGTGCCGACATCACCGTTGCACGCAAGAAACGCAGGATTTCAACGGTATCTATGGCTGAGCGTGCTTTTTTGAGTCGCAGCACACTTGCCCGGATAGAAAAGGGGGATCCTTCGGTTTCAATGGGGGCCTATCTCTCGGTGCTGGCGATTTTGGGTCTGGTCAGGCACATCGGGCAGGTTGCTGATCGGACGAATGATACGCTCGGTTTAGATCTGGACGAAGACCGGCTTCCAAAGCGCATCAGATCTGGAAGTCAAATCAAGATAAGGCCATGAATGAGATCGTGGAAGTTCATGTGGAATTTGACGGGAGGACACATCTTGCAGGTCACCTCCGCTATCTTGGAAAAACCCATCGCCAGAGTTCAGTATTTGAGTATGCAGATTCCTGGCGATCCTATCATAAAGCCTTTGCACTTGATCCTGCAAACTTGCAACTGACGGCACAGCAACATTATTGGACTTCAGAAAAAACTGCACTACCGGGTGCAATCCGGGACTGTGCACCGGACCGCTGGGGGCGGCAACTGCTTCGTCGTGCATTTCGAAAGGCGGGCAATAATAGAAGGCTCTCCGAACTTGACTATTTGCTGGAAATAAACGACTACACCAGGGTTGGTGCTCTTCGATTTATGCGTGATGGCGAGTCTGATTTTAGTCGTAACATTGGACAGCGTACGGTGCCCCCGCTGATCACGCTCCCTGCTCTGTTGAATGCTGCGATGGCGATTCAAGCAAATACGGAATCGGCCGAAGATCTGCGGCTTTTGCTCAATGAAGGCTCTCCGCTTGGCGGTGCCCGTCCAAAGTCAGCCGTTATTGATCATACGGGATCTCTGGCCATAGCGAAGTTCCCCAAACCGGATGATGACTACAGCATCCCGCATGGAGAAATCCTTGCCCTCATGCTTGCGGAAAAGGCCGGAATCAATGCTGCGAAAGGCAGCCTTCAAATGGTGGGGAGTCTCCCCGTTGCCCTCATCCAAAGGTTTGATCGAATGGGTAAAGAGCGCATCCCGTTCCTGTCTGCCATGAGCCTCCTGGGATTACAAGATGGTGACCGTGCAACCTACACGGATATTGCAGAATGTATCCGAATATATTCCAGTTCTCCGACAAACGATTTACATGAACTCTGGCGGCGGATTGTATTCGGCATCATGATCGGGAATCTGGATGATCATCTTCGCAATCACGGATTTTTATATGTGGACAATAACCAATGGCGTTTGTCGCCGGCATATGACCTGAACCCGACACCGAGGTACAAGAAAGCCCGTGAGTTGACTACATGGGTCTCTGAGGAGGGCCCGGATGCTGATTTGGAACTTGCGTATCATGCAGCTCCCTATTTTGCGCTCAAACCGGATGCCGCGAAAAGTATTGTGGCCGAGGTTGCGTTTGCTGTGGAAGATTGGCACGAGTCAGCATTGCGGCTGGGCATGAGCAAGGCCGACAGGGACATTTATGAAACTGCAATCTCTGTGAAAGCATAGGATGTGTTGTGTCATGATATGGTCTGAAAATGAAACCGGACACCCAGAAAATATGCCAATGCGTGAGATAACAACTGAACGCAGCACTCTTTTTGATGTCTGTAGATAAAAAGGACGGTACGCCCTAACAAAAAATCCCACTACAATGTCGTTGGACAAGAGGTGCGCAATCAATGGGTCGAGTAAAAACAACTGTTATGCAGTACAAGACAGTTGCAATGGACAATCAAGTCAGTGGAATGATACGCGCTCAATCTGACCCAGCATCCAGCCACCGTCGATCAGGTTGCAATGGACAATCAAGTCAGTGGAATGATACGCGGGTGTGATATTTTCTGCGGAGCAGGGGGGAGTAGTGCTGGTGCTCGCGCAGCGGGAGTTGATATGGTTGCGGGTATTGATAAGTGTTCGAAGGCAACTGCGACCTACGCAGTGAATTTCCCTGATGCCCGTGTCGTGACGGATTGTCTGGAAAATGTTGATCTTGATGCATTTAAGGATCAAGTGGGCGAGATTGATATTCTGTTAGCATCACCGGAATGTCGCAACCACACTTGTGCCAAAGGCAGTGTTCCCCGTGATGAATCAAGCCGAGCAACAGCGATGCATGTCGTTAAGTACGCCGCCGCACTTCACCCTCGGTGGCTGGTACTTGAGAATGTCATCTATATGCGCCCCTGGTCAAGGTATGGCGAATTAAAGGATCATCTGCGAGGGATTGGATATCATCTAGAGGAACGGGTTCTGGATTCGTCCGATTTCGGTGTTGCACAGAAAAGGCGGCGCCTGTTTCTAATCGGAGACCGGGATGGTCCGCCTCAACTCAAGATTCCCAGTCATTCAGGGCTTCGTAAATCAGTTAGGTCTATACTTGACATCAAGGGTACGTGGAAAACGACACCTCTCTTTAGAGAGAACCGAGCAGAGGCAACGCTTGAGCGATTCCACAGGGCTTGCGATGCCCTAGACAGGCATGCTAGTTTCCTGATCGTATATTATGGAAGCGATGGAAGCGGTGGCTGGCAATCCCTTGATCGCCCTCTTCGAACCGTTACTACGGTAGATCGATTTGCTCTTGTTGAGCATGATGGTGAGATGTGGAGAATGCGTATGTTGCAAGTGCCGGAACTCAAACGCGCGATGGGCTTCAGTAAAGAGTTCCGCTTTGATGTAGGAACCCGCAGGGACAAGATACGACTGTTGGGGAATGGCGTATGTCCGCCTGTCATGGAGGCGGTTGTGCGATCACTGGTAAGTGGTGCCTGACAAGAGCACCAGCATTTTGCATTGATGCAGTGTTTTGCTATCTGAACGAAATAATCCCAGGGCGGCCGCTGTAATTGTATAGGTGGTAGGTCAACTGCCCAAGTACTTGTTCTCTCAGTCGGTATCGGGGTTTCAGGTTGTTGAATTTGTTTCGAGATAACGAGACCGTGAAACGGGCATTTATATGGAGGCGTCTACGATCACCTCTGAGTTCAAAGGATGGACTTTCCCACAGAGCATCAGGTGCTGTCTTACTTTTACGCTTTTCCTTGGGCAAATCAAGGCCAAGATAGCAGGGCAGCGATCCTGGTTGTTGCTGGGCGTAGTCGCAAGCTGCCTGAGCCTGGATTAATACCCAGTGAAAAGAGTCATCATCAGACTTGAAATCCTTGCATCGAAATTGCTTATTGGCCGCTTCGTCCTCCGTTAGGTTGAATTCTTCGAGAAAATTCTCCCGAAGCCCTTTTGGTAGTTTGACGACCGCACCTCTCTCATATTGTTCAACGCTGTTCAATGGTGCGATGTGAAACATTGCATTCAGTTTGTCTTTGTCTACTTGATAGGTCGTTGGCTTTTGCTGGTTATCCGCAGGAATGATGTTTCTCCATAAATCATCATCATCTTCTGTTTCTGATGTGAGGTTAGCTACCCGGTCAGACAGGATAGGGAACATTGCTTCGTTGATTGCTCGGAAGGGATCATTCGCTACATTATCCTCTCCCACGGCCGCAATTCCTAGCGTTGCGAGCGTTTGTCCTAATTGTGCTGATGGATCCTCTGTCCCTTCTGTAATTGCTAATTCCAGTATGGATGAAACAGCATTACCAGTCGCGCTAAGGATGCGGTTTTCCCAATCAAATAGCGCACCAAGTTGAGGGTGTTTAGCGGTGATTTCCCGTATCTTTTTAAAGAGATTATCTGGCTGTTCGACGTTTCTACCAAAATCCAAGAATTCACTTTTTTCCAATGCATGGACGGCAAATGGTTTTGTCACATTTTTAAGACGTTCTTGGAGATGCTGATTGAGTTGATGGGCCTTTTCGGGGTAATCAGTCCAAAGCAGGATGAGATAAGGACCTTCGGGTTTGATGGTTTCCTCAAGTAGTCCGCCCAATGTACTGAAGTGGTCTTGGTCACTTGAGGGGCCTGGTAAGAGATGTAAATCCGCAAATAGTACACGTACGTTCGGACACGGTTTGATTGAGTCAGAATCCTCATTGAAATGTATTGGGAGGCAGGAAACACCATTCAGGTGCAGACTCTTTGTTAGGCTGTTCAAATCGGAAGGGTTGTCGTCAATGACGATGATTCTTGAAGCAATTAGCATGTTTTGATTGTTTTAAATACCAGCGCAACAACGGCACCATCATAGCCATCGGGGATTTCAACTTCACCCGGCCCAGGGAATGCCAAATAGCCGCTGTTTAGTTCCATAGCGAGATGTGCGTAATAGAGTCCTAGTCCCATTCCGTCGGGCTTTCGTGTGAAGAATGGGCGAACAAGATTTGCAGGCGAGTCTTCTTGAAATCCAGTCCCGTTATCCGCAATAACAATGGCAGGTCTGTTTGAAAACTTATCGGACGTACCCATATAAAGTCGTCGCTCGGATAATTGGTTATTTTCTGGCCATCGAATTCGTAACCAGTATAGTGCATTATCTATCAGATTACTTAATGCCCCAAGGACCAACCCAAGTGAATAGGTTGATTTGAAGTTCAGGTTTATGTCTTCCAGTGGAGGACAGGATAAATTGACGCAATGATACCGAAAGCGAAGAGCACTAAACTGCTTCACTTTTTTAAAGAGATTACGAGAGTCATGCCGTTTTTTACTGCCGCGGCGTAAAAGCGAAGAGAACCCGTCAAGGATTCGCATGAGTTCTTGAGCCTGCTTCAATGCTCCATCCAAGTCTTGCCCATCGGCGATAACCTGGTGCAGTGTTCGGACTCCCCTTTCTACCTCGTGAAAGATGACAGCAAGATTCAGTCCAGACATTCCCGCCGTGAGAAGTGTCTCCTGCATATCCTCGTAGTTACGTTCTATTCTTGTTACATAGGGTTCAAAACTTTCAGCAACATCATGATCTTTCAGTACTTCCCTTAATTCCTGAATTGGTTTTTCGATACGTGAGATAATGGGGTCAGATGGTTTTTTGGTTAGACTTCTGATCCGGTCTTTGTCAATCTGACGTTCATGTTCAAGAGTAGCGAGCGCCCCCAGCACAATACGGCACAGGTGATGATATGCTTCATTCTCAACAAAGCCTTCTCTATTCGTCTTTTCGGTGAGACCGTTGGACGAATCCAAATCCAAGTGGATCGCCCCCAGGATGATATTATTACTAATCCTGCGTGTTGGGACATTAACACGTCGAAGGTCGAGTCCGAGCCAGTCATCCCCCTGTTCCCCGTAGTTGTACACTCGGATGTTATCACGATAAACACGGATGCCCCCATTTCCGTCCAGATACTTGGTCATGGGTTGTATGTGATCCATTTGCTGAAGCACTTCTCGGTCGCGGTCAAACACATAGAATTGACCTCGGACAGGACCAATACCCTTCGTAATTATTTTGTCGGCAATGATTTTATCTTTGTCGTTTCGGTCTGATTTGGGAAGTTGCAACGGAGCGTTTTTCTTAGGGATCTTTCGGGGTTCCAGGTTGAATCCAGATATTTCTCGAAATTCATAGGTCCAGTTGAACGTTCCATCTTTCAGTTCGAAATCGAATTTCCAGATCGCTCGATCCAGAATTGCAGCGAAATCCGGTAGATCGGAAATCCATACTTCATGTCCAGGGACTTGAAGTGTTGCCCGAAAGTCCCCTGGATCACTGAATGGAGAGCAGATGGACATGATCTGTGTGTAGAGTTTTCGGATTTCTTTTCTATTCCAGATAGGTGGACGCAATTCTTGAATTTCGATCTGTGTTCCGGTAGTTCCGTCAGTGAATATCTCGGGCGATTGAGTGGTGACCCTTACATGGGCCTCGTCTAGAAAGGATTGATCAATCAGGTTGTTCCAATTGATATCTATGATGCACTCTTCACAGCCATGTGCACGCGTCGTTAAGCGAATTCTGTTTCCGAGTTTGTGAACAGCGAATCGTCCAAGCCCCTTTTCACCAAGCGGCAGCCGATTGTGTTTTGGGGAGCGGATATGCTGCTCTCGTTGCTTTCGGCGGTGATCATCTCCAGGAACGAGCCAGACTGACTGCAGCACATCCAATGTCATTCCCTCACCGTCATCCCTCACTGTTATTGTGGCTTCATCCTCTGCTGACAAATCAATGCGGACGGTCACAGTATTTGCATCTGCATCATATGCATTCTTGACCAACTCGAAAACGGCCAACCTTGGATTGCCGATCAATTCGTCTCCAAGCAACTGAAGAAGTCGGGCCCTTGGACGGAAAGGCTGGATGATTTCTGTTGATGGCATTCCGTTACAGGCCCCCAGTTTTAATTGTCAAAGTCATCTAGAGTTACGAAAATATAGCATCCTGCATCGGAGTGGCTGCCCAACTGGCAATTTTTCCATTTTTTCACGCTACGCAGTGCTTGATGAAAAATAGGTCATGATTGTGCGGAAATCGCCAACTCGGGTTTGACCTCATTGTATGCCCCGGCAATCCGGTTGACGGCACCAATCAGGAAAACGGTTCCCCCAATGGTGACCATGACGGGAGCCATGGCAGAAATTGCTGGACCGGCACCAAATGCAATGGCCACGGAGACCACGACTCCACTCACCGCAGCGAGCACCCCTTTTTTGGCCATATTCCTTGACATATCAACCGCGGCTTCTTTGACAGAACGCTCTCCGGCGTAGACATAAATCATATTCTCCCCCAAGCTCACGACACCTTCCAGTGCCATGCCGACGCATCCGGCTTTCGCTGCAATCTGCAAGGTTCGCCCTGCTACGATCCCCGCCGCATCTATGATGTTTAAAGCATTTGCTCTGGCAAGTTCAAGGCCGGTCATATCGGCATGGCCTCGTCTAAGATTATACTTGGCGGCCTCCCATACAATATTACTGTTCTCCAGCGCCAGTTCAGGGTGATTTTTCACTGATTTTATATGACTGGCGTGCTTGCCGTCCAAGAATTCCACTACAGCGTCTTTACCAAAATTCTTGATAACCCCGGGAAGAGATGAATCATAAAAACCTTCAGAGACCGGCATTATACGCCAAGCTCCCCTCAAACCAGCACTGGCAAACTTTACCTTCAGCGCCAGAGGCAGATCGCCGAAAGCTGGGGATGCTGCTAAAATCTGGTTATAGGCGGTGACTGTCGCAGCACCAACGGCTACGGCTGCTTTTTTGGTCACTTTACTTATGGTCACATCTGGATATACCATTTCGGTGGATTCCTTCAGTTTATGATTTGCCTGAATCAGGGAATCCGTTACTATATCCGTGTATCTTTGGGATGCATCTCCGACCTCTTTGGAGAATTTAGTCCAATACTGATCGGCAAAGACCTTGATATTAAGAAGTTTTTCCTGACCGGCATCAATGACCTTGATTGCAGTTACCTGTGCACTGCGGGCGATTTCTCCTCCGGCATCGGCAACCTTTACTGTTGTAGTCTGAATGGTGCGTGAGACCTCACTCCCCAAATCAGCAGCTTTATCTGCAGCAGCTTGTGCCCCACGTTTGAGGTCATCCCCCGCATCCGCCACTTTTTCTGTGACTGCCTGTGCTCCCTGTTTGATTTGGCTCCCCGCATCTGCCGCCTTGTCTGCCACTGCTCGTGTACCTTGTTTGACTTGACTTCCAGCATCAACGACTTTTTTCGTTCCTGTTTGAACGGTGCGTTTGACTTCCTTGCCTGTGTCGGTCATCTTGTTTTTAGTTTCCTGCACTCCTTGTCTGACCTGGTTTCCCACATCTAATGCTTTATTTGCGGCCACTTGTGTACCGCGTTTGACTTGGCTTCCAGCATCGCTTACCTTTGCAGCGGCTACTTTAACCCTGCGTTTGATTTTTCGACTTGTATTTTTCATCATGCTAATATAGCGATCAATGTACTGTGTATGGCTTTATTGTACACCGGCAATCTTTTTGGATGTACAGGGCCCGTATGGTGCGCTTAACCTATTGCCTGTGTCTTTTGCTTTTAAGGATGATCCATCCAATCACAAATCCGACAATTAACCAAATCATGCGTTTGACCTATTGTCTGCATTCGTTGTTGTTAAAGTCATGTTTCAAACATTGATCTCATCCTCTACATCTGCGGTTTTGTTTGCTCTGTGCTTGTTCTGGTTTCTCATATCCATCATCTTGTTTGCGGTGGAAAATGCACTACGTTTGAGTTTGCTCCCCCACTGGATGCTTTATTTGAATTGTCCTGCGTGTCCTGCTCAACATTGTTATCGTTATCTGTTACAGTATCGTCTGTTGATTGATCACTGTGTTTGATAGCGTGGCTTTTTTCGGCCGCCTTTTTGATTACTGATAGAGCACCGCGCTCAATTCTGTTTCCTGTATCTGTTACCTTATCCACGGCGGTTTGTGCAGTGCGTTTAACATCATTCCCTGCATCTGCCACTTTCGTTGCTGCGGTTTGTGTGGTGCGTTTAATCTCGCTCCCTGTATCTGCCACTTTCGTTGCTGCGTTCTGTGCAGTGCGTTTGATTTCGGTCCCTGCATCGGACACCTTGCCAGTGGCTGCCTGTGCTCCACGTATGATTTTACTTCCAGCACCGAATGTTTTTTTGCCAATACGTTTTCCAACGAAGGCAATCAGTTTCGCATGCTCTCCAGGCTTAATCTTCATTCTGTATTTTTTGCTGACCCATTTTCCAAAATGATTAATCAGTTTTTCGTATTCCTCCGGCTTAATGGTGATTCCAGATTTCCTGCTGATCCATTTCGCAAAAAGGGGAAGCAGTTTGGCAATCATGCGATCCCCCAAATAGGTCACCAGCCTTATGGCAAACCAGAAGACCATCTTGATCAGGACTTTTCGGAGTAGAAAAATCACGATAATGAAAGCACCGATGAGCAGGAAAATCAGAAAGATTCCACCGATGAATGACAGGGCATCCCCAAGTAGAGACATCGTTTCGCTGGTTTTGAATTAAGTTAGTTTCTGAGCCATAACTTTGGGGCTATGACGGCTTGTGCTACGCACTGGACATAGTTCAATCTGAACGGGGGTACCCGTGGTGTCCCGTCCGATCTGGATCAGGAAACAGATCATGATCATGTTCTGCCGGAGCATTGCAAATTCAGTGGTTCCCATACTTTTATATTGTTCTCCCCAATATACAATACGGAACCGTTATCTGGCATGTCAGGGTTTTCGTCTTGAGTGGATGGATTTCCGGCTAGACATCTTTCTGCGGGAGGTTTTGCCTGAAGACGGAAACGATATCATCGAACTCAAAATCAGCACATCTGTAGAATCTCGCAGTTCTCCCTGCAATCCCATTAAAAATGGAGCGTCCCCAGTAGTGGGCTGTTGCTGAGATATTGCCTTCATTGCGTCTGACGTATCCTCGGCTGCTGGGTAGAACGATTGCTGGAACAGAGTACCATGTCCCAGATATAGCAGCATGCGTACTGGAAATATAGAATTACTCAAAACTGATATCAATCTAAACGGTACAGTTTCTGTCCCGGCAGCTAGCGATCAGTCGGATTCCTTTTCTCAGTATGTAGATTCAGTACTTGAGTTGACTGAGTTGCACAAGCCCATCAAAGATGATGAATGGCACAGAAGGCTTGAACTCTGTCTGGATGGTGAGCCTGGCCGCGTTCTTCGTGACCGGGTGCAGAGAAAAGATCTGAGGCGGCAGGGGGCATATTTCACAGGTTTTAGGTTGGCAGAAAGGGTGGCTAAAGTGGCCACCAGTCAAACAGGGACTCCGAAGGTGTGTGATCCAGCGTGCGGCGCAGGGGATCTTCTTTTGGCGTTTGCACGGAAACTACCCCTTCAATCCACTCTTGAGGAAACACTCGTGAAATGGGGGGATTTTCTTTCAGGATTTGACATATCCGAACAATTCATCCGCCTGACGAAGGCACGACTTATTCTACTTGCCGCCAAGCGTCATGGAATTTATCCGCCCTTTGATCCAAGTCTGCCTTCTGATCTATTTCCCGGTATCAAGATTGGTGATTCGCTTACATCTCCTCCAAACATGTCAGGTATGGATGTAATCATTATGAATCCACCATTTGGTTATTCGCCAGCACCGGCCGATTGTGACTGGGCATCAGGTCGTGTTAACGCCGCAGTTTTATTTGTTGATCGCGCCATCCGGGATGCTGCCGAAGGAGCAAGAGTTATCGCAATTCTTCCCGATGTCCTTCGTTCAGGAAGCCGGTACATGGCTTGGCGTGAATCAATACATGCTCTTGGGTCCGTATTGCATGAGAAGCCTCTGGGCCTGTTTGATGAATGGACGGATATTGATGTTTACCTCTTTCATTTCAAGAAGAATTTGAGCCTTGACAAGCATTGCTCTGAACGTCCAGTTGATCAGGCTACTTATGGTATTGGTAAGCGATTTTTCGTTCATGTGGGGCCAGTTGTACCGCATCGTCACAAGGAAACTGGCCCTTATGCTCCCTATATTAATGCCCGTTTACTTCCATCTTGGGGCGAACTGGCAACGATAGAGACTACTCGTCAATTTACGGGTCGTCTCTTTGAACCGCCTTTTGTATGTGTAAAGAGAACTTCTAGGCCTGATGGTGGCCGTCGGGCGATTGCTACATTAATCAATGGAGACAAACCCGTTGCGGTTGAGAACCACCTAGTGGTATTGATTCCTAAGGATGGCACTATTCAAACTTGTCGTAAATTGATGCATAGGCTTAATTCTCCGAAAACGGATAGATGGCTGAATACCCGCTTGCGATGTAGGCATCTTACGACAAGAGCACTTTCCGAAATGCCATGGTGGTACAAGCCATGAGTGACTTACGATCAACAACTTCACATCTTAGGTTTTCCACCGGGATTGTCAGGAGACTTGGTGAAGAACTGAATCCGACTTTAAGCAAAGGCATATTGGAACTTGCCAAAAATGCCTACGATGCGGATGCAACCGAATGCCGAATTGAACTTCATGATGTCAGTCAGCCAGGTGGCAAGATTACTGTCCGAGACAATGGGGACGGAATGACCTCCAGTCAGATTACCGACAGTTGGCTGGTCTTAGGCCAATCTTCAAAGAGATCTGCAATTGAGACTCGCCTCGGCCGGATCCCTGCCGGAAGTAAGGGTTTAGGTAGACTGGCTGCTCTTCGAATGGGTCGGAACACTTTCCTTACCACAACTTCCCGGCAGGAGAAGAATCTCCTGCACGAGTTACCCATTGAATGGGACAAGTTCGACAATGCTCAAATTGCTGAAGATGTTACGCTGAACATTACGACGAGACTCGCTGATCAGAATCTCCCCCATGGGACCGAGATTCGGATCAGCGATCTACGTTCTGCGTGCAGCCGGATGGAGGTAAAACGTCTCGCACGCGAACTCGTCCTACTTGCTGATCCTTTTGATGATATCACACAGGGATTCAATCCAGTACTGTCCGCTCCCGAGTTTGAGGATCTTGAAGTACTGGTCCAGAATCGATATTTTGATGATGCCGAATTTCATCTCAGTGCAGAAGTTACCGAAAATGGTGAAGCCTTTGCCAGAATTATTGATTGGCGGGGTAATCTTCTTTATGAGGCACGGCATAGTGACCTAATCCCCAAAGGGCGAGAGATTTATGAGTGCCCGCCCGCCAAGTTTGATATCTGGGTTTTTATTCTCAATAAAGACACCTTCTCTTCCCGGCGGTCAACGATCAGCGAAGTTCGTAATTGGCTTGCAGAATTCGGCGGAGTTCACATCTATTACAATGACTTGCGAGTAAATCCATACGGAGGTCAAGATAATGATTGGCTCAGCATGAATCTCAGGCGCGTGAGAAGCCCTGAGGAGCGTCCTGGGACGAATACATCCATTGGTCGCGTCGTAGTACATGACCAGCAAGATCAGTTAAGAGAGAAGACGGATCGATCAGGATTCATTGAGAATCATGCCTTCTATGATTTGCGGTCGTTCGCATGTGATTCCATGGACTGGATGGCGAAATGTAGGCTTAGGGAAGCCGAGCACCGTAGGCAAAGAGCACGAAAAACAGTTCCGAAGCAATCCGATACGGCGCAACATGATTTTATGAGTACGATTGCTGATGTACCGCAAGAAATGCGGCTTGTTATTAAAGATGCCTTCAAGTCGTATGAATCCTCCCGGGATCGGGAGGTGAATATGCTGCAGAAGGAGGTTCAATTATATCGCACACTCAGTACTGCCGGCATCACTGCGGCAACATTTGCCCACGAGTCCAATGCGAATCCTATCAAGATCATTCGGAATTGCATCGCTGCAATTGAACGTCGCTCCCAAAAAATTTCAGATGAACTCTTTCTGAGTCAATTCCAAAAACCAATCAATGGTGTCAAACGATCCCTGAATAGTCTTGCCGTTTTAGGGAGTGCAACCTTAAGCCTTTTGGACCATGAGAAACGTCGTAATACTCGAGTGGATCTACACGCTGTTCTGAATAAGATGTTGGAGATCTTCAGTCCCTTTCTTCGTGGTGCAGATGTCACGGTGATCAAGAAGTTTGCCTCGGGTTCGCCATTTCTCCGCGGACAGCGTGCTGCGGTAGAATCAATCGTGACCAACCTGCTAAATAATAGCATTGCAGCATTTGAGGATGCAGGGACGCATGATCGCGTTATTGAAATTTCCTCACAGATTATGGATCGGAGTTGGTGTCTGTCGATTAGTGACAGTGGGCCGGGGATTATTGGAATTTGCAAATCTGACATTTGGCTTCCGGGACAAACAACACGGAAGCAAGGTACGGGCTTGGGTTTAACCATCGTTCGTGACGCGGTACTTGATTTAGGGGGATCTGTTGATGCGATGGAGCATGGCCCTCACGGAGGCGCAGTCATTATCATTCACTTACCCATCATTGGAAACGAAAGATGCTAACAATTGGGAATCGACAGATAGAACGCGTGCTGATCATTGATGATGATCCCGAAGCAAGGAGTTCTTATGAATATGCAATTGAAGATATGGGGCTGACTGCCCATCAGGTCAGGGACATTCATAATGGTAGCGAATTGAGTTTTCTTGACCAAATTCAACCCAGCGATGTCATCTTGTGCGACTATCATCTGAAAAAGCACGCCTATGCATCACGCAATGGGGATTGGGTTATGAGAAATGGTTTTCAAAAAGGTATTCCTGGCGTTCTATGCACAAGTATTCACGAGGCACCGATTCGTCGAGACTATTTGAGATACATTCCAGGTTTACTGCGAGAGAGTAATCCAAGACCAGATCAACTGAGTTATGCATGGGAGCAGTGTGTAGAGGAATTAAGAGGTAATCCGCGACCTTCGCGTCGTCCTTGGCGAACCCTTGTGTGCGTGGATAATGTAGATGAAGAACGTAAGCGTTTCTATGCTGTTGTTCCCGCTTGGAGTACCCGTGTCAAAGTTCCCATTGATTTTGATAGTTTACCTCAGAACATCAGAGACTTGGTTGAGCCGGATCAGCGGTTCTATGCACTGGTAAATACCGGAGCCATGGATCCTGATAATTTGTTTTTTGACGAATGGGAGGAAAGGCCATAATGCCATTAAATCGTCATTTGTGCTTTCTGGATGTTGGGCATGGAAACAGTACGGTAGTTATTGCTGGAGAGGATAACGTTGCGGTCATAGATGTTGGTCGTCAAAGTACGTTTTCCGAGTTTTGTCTGGAGCAGAATATTAACCATATTCAGTCCATTTATTTGTCTCATGCTGATGCAGACCATGTTGCCGCGCTTTTAGGCGTACTCATAACAAAGAGCATATCTATTGATTATGTCTATGTGAACAGCGATGCCTCAAAAGAGTCTGGTGTGTGGGATGATTTAGTCTATGAACTTGATCGCGCACATCAAGATGGATTACTTGAATTCAAGACGGAACTTGTTTCGGGGCATCGTGAAGAACTTCCACATGGGGTATCCATTGAAGTTTTGGCTCCCAGCCGATATCTGGCAGCCAAAGGTCCGGGAGGTGTGAACAGATCTGGAACCACAATCCGTACGAATTCCGTTAGCGCGGTCATTGCAGTTTCTGTTGGTACTTCCACGGTTGCTCTGCTGCCGGGAGATATAGACGGAGTTGGTCTTGATGATTTACTCCAGAACCCGCAAGCAAATCTCAATGCAAGGATATTGGTCTATCCACACCATGGGGGACTTCCAGGGGCGGGGATTACTCCAGAAGAGTATGCAGAAAAACTGTTGCCAGAGGTTCGGCCGGATCTTGTAATCTTCTCCATTGGGCGCGGGATGTATTCTACCCCAAGTCCTGATGTGATGCGGCAACTCCGAAGATTACTGCCCGATACCCGGATCGTGTGTACACAGTTGTCCAAGCATTGTGCAGATCAACTGCCTGCGGTTCCATCCACACATTTATCTCAAGTGTTTGCCGGAGGGCGTGAATCTGGAAAATGCTGCGGGGGAACGGTTGTCGTATCGCTTGAGGATGTTTCTGAAATTCAGCCGAAGAGGATTCCACATGCTGAATTCATCAAGAAACATGCCCCTACTGCATTGTGCTTTGAGCATCACCCAGAAATATCTCTTACTCAACTTGCGAGATGACGAAGAGGATATATTCGTATATCAAGGCGGCACCAGTTCTGATCAATATTTTCAGTGAATCCATACGGCATCTGTGATCAATGAAGATTTTAGTTCACACGGGCATTCCGGCTAACCGAAACTATCTCGGTGTTGGTATATCGGCCCCAACTTTTTCGCGCCAGTCCCTGAGCTTCTCATGCAGCAGTTCTGTCTTTTCCGGTAATTGGTGAGCCAGATTGTCTGACTCCCCTGGGGCTTTACGGAGGTTATAAAGCTCCAGCGCACCATTCTCAAAGAATTCGATCAGTTTGTGATCCCCGCTGCGTATCGCCCCAGCTGGTGTCGTACGCCACGGCCCAGATGTTCCCCTTGGCTGCCTCAAGGTATGCCGGGAAGTGCCAGTAGATGTTCCTCGCCGCTAAACCGCCATTTACAAATGCCGAGCGGCTGTACAGTATCTACTACAAACTGAGGCGTAACCGTGATGGAACTGCTGCTGTGCAAAATTTGATCTGCTTCATGTCCGCCTTCTATACTGAAATGGAACAGACACAGGCGTTTCCTTTATCAATTGAGGAGATGGACCAGTCCACCATGGTTCGGGATGCTCTTGATCAGGTTATGACTGAGTATCCAGGAATCGTCAGAAAATTTCTCCTGATTGATGCTATTGATGTTGCACAGAGAATTTCATCCAGAGAGAGCCAGCGGCTCGGAGGTATGATCATAGAATCATTGGAAAATGACAATTTTGCACAGGTGATCCAGCTTACAGATCAGTTACTGTCCTCACAGGACGCTCAATTACCAGACTCGGTGGTCGCAAAAACAATGCTGATCAAAGCAACAGCACACCAGAAACAGGGTAACCTAGACTCTGCCCTTTCAGGTGTCTCGGAAATCATCAGTCGCTGGGACTCCGCCAAAAACCTTCAATTGCAACATTCTGTCGTTGATGCCCTGATCATCCGGATCGAAATACTTCAGGAACAAGGCAAAATAAAACTTGCCCTGTTAACCGTAGACGAAATCGTCAACTGCTTCGGAGATAAAGATTCCCCACACTTGCAGGGATGTGTTGCTTGGGCCTTGGTCATTAGGGGTGAAATACTTCAGGATCAGCATAACCGAAACCCCGCTATTGAGGCTTTCGACGAAGCCGTGATGCGCCTGGATGCTGTTGAAAGCCAGGAATTCCAATGGTGTATCGCCAGAGCACTTACCAATAAAGGAAAGCTTCTAAGGATTCAAAATCAATCGGATTTTGCGCTGTCAATATTCGAAGAAGTTGTGGAACGCTTTGGCATTGCAGAAGACACTGAACTCCAGTGTTGGGTCGGCCGGGCACTGATCTGCAAAGGTGAACTCCTCCACGAACTAGGCCATCTAAAATCTGCTTTGTCCACCTTCGAAAATATTGTTAAACGATTTCATCTCACCAAAAAAATAAGACTACAAGATTTAGTTGCCCGGTCACTGATCAAAAAAGCTCAGATATTCTGGCGGCAAGATCGACCGGATTCTGCGCTGTTAACCCTTGAAAAAGTCGTAGAACGCTTTGATGCCATAGAAAATGCAGGGTTGCAAAACTCGGTTGCTCAGGCATTCATCAACAAAGGCGAGATACTCCAGGTGCAAGATCAGTTTGAACCTGCTTTGTCCGCCTTTGAGGGAGTTATTGAACGTTTGAGCACTGCGAATGCACCTCACCTTAAAATTATGGTGTCCTTTGCATTGCTGCACAAAATCATGACCCTTTGTGTCTTCCGTGCCCCTGCGGTTGATGGGGTATTGCCGGCGATTGAAGAAGGGCTTGGGTTCATTAACACTGTAGAGGGTATGAAATTATCCAATGGGATGCGTTTGATGCTACAAAAAAATCTCGTAGCGATGTGGACGCTAAAGCATTTTGTATTACAGCGCAAGGGGGAATCGGGAGATGCAAAGATCGTGTTCCAGAAACTAACTGAGCATTTTGATTTCGAAGACAGTTCAGAATTGCAGATATGGAGCATCAAGGTGCTCATTGATTTGACAGAACTTCAAATCAACACAGGAAATATCCCAGATGCTCTCTATACCTGTAATGAAATCACTCGGCGACTCAGCGAAGTCACCGGACACGAAAAAGCACTGCTCACATGGGAAGCATTACGAGTGAGAACGAATGCCCTACTGATTCAAAAGGATCTACCTGCTGCGGTTGATTCATTCCAGTCATTGTATGCTGTGCTTGATCCCAATAACGGGGAGATGATACGGATGATTTCAAACTTTGTGATCCACCTGACGGCAGCCGGGGTGGCTTCGCGGGCTTTGCTTGAGGTTATTTCAGATGACAGCGCTTGCGCAGAGGCTCTGCGCCCGATCATCGTAGCCTTGCAGCAAGAGGCAGGTGAGACGGTTCGCGCTCCTGGAGAAATCCTTGAGATTGCATCTGACATACGAAGTGACATCCAGAAACAAAGGGCATCCCTGCGCCGAGGCGAGGGAATCAATGTCGGTACACCATCACAGCAAGCGTCTTCATCAGATGTGGTGTAGCCCGAACCGGATTGAATCATGGCAAGAACAAGGCGGCGGTTCACGGAAGCAGGAGAGATATAAGGTCCGATAGTAGATCGTCAGGTATCATCTGGTTAAAAAAGAAGTCGGGGATTGCGGAGTCCATCCGATAGTTTTCCTGTCTGTAGGTTTTGAATCATTGCCTCCAACATTGATCGGAGCCATTTGGGATCTGGATCAAGTTCGGACAGGACATATTTGGCATGGCCAATCAGACTTCGCCAACTGTCATTGTCTGGAAAAAATGTCTTCCCGTAGATCTGATTGGTCAAAAAATTCAGACGCAGTTCAAAAAATCCGTGAAATCTCTCCAGTGCGACCAACTCCTCTGTATTGAAGCAGTCCCTGAAACGTGAACAGTCATCAGAATCAGGAACTGGTTTAATAGAGTCAATGATCGTTTCGCTTGGTACATAGATTTCCTCAAACCAGAGACGGGTCAACGTTGCAGCGACTATCTCCGGTTGTGCATGTCTTGCACAGGCCTTTCGGCATTTCTCGCTGGTCAGAAATCCCAGGAAAACCACAACACGTTCACGGTCACGGGGGAGATTTGGAATTAAGGCTTCCACTTAGCGCACAGGGAGAATGATCTATTGGATAACCGGTCCCGTATCCAAGACTGTATTTCGGATGGAATGGGGCGATATGATTCCATTACAGTGTAGTATGGTATGATTGTGCTTCACTTGGCCATCTCCGTAAATACATCCAATCCGGTCAGCACTTTGAATTAAGACAATTTGCTCCCCAACCACTCAAAAAGTCCAGACGGTATTAACTAAGTGAGAGTACAATGGTCAACGCACTACCAATAATCGCAATAACGACAATCAAGATATTTTGCTTGGTGTTCACTGCATCAATCTTGTTACCCACCGCATCAATCTTGGCATCCTGAGCGTCAATTCTGCTAGTCAGAACGTCAGCAATGGAATCAAGCCGATTCTCCAGAGACTCCAGCCCGCTCCGCAAGAGAGGAATGATCTCGGCGGCAGCCATCTTCTTTTGGATTTGCAAAAGTTCAAGATTTTCTGCCGGCGTTAACCCTCCGTTCTTACTCAACTTACACGGCAAGTTGAATGCATGTGTGGTTAAGTCGAAGTCATTGATGCTGAGTTGCTTATCCATCGAATCAGATCAGTGTTTGAGATTGGCAGCCTAATCTGACAAACTATACTTGCTGATATGGAAATCGGTTCCCACTGAATCCCATAAACGAAAAAGTAAGGTCAAGGTATCCAAGAAGAGGTAAGTTCTCAGAAAGAAATTTCTGGGGCATCCTTCCACAGAGGGGGCCCATCCGGTTTGAAATTCTTGGTAGCAACAAAATTCCATCCCTCGTGAAAGTTCAACTTGAACTTGCCTCCGCCATAGCGCTCTCGAAGCCATCCCATCGGATTTTCGATGAGTTCGGTCATTTCGGAAAGGGGGGCACGGGCAAGCCCCTTGAATCGGACGGAATTCATCCAGGGTTCCTGAACAAGAACCGTGATGGAGGAGGCGGCAAGTGCCTTCACAAATGCAGCCTCCAGTTCCGCCTCAGAAGGGTGCGGGTTCCCCCCGGCGATCAGGGATTTGGTGATGTACTTTCTGTAAAGTTCCCAGACCCAGTCCATGAAAAGTGGTTTAAATTTGAAATTTCTCTGCAATTATAGGTAATCTTTGATCAAGAACGCTTATATTCGCGTGTCTTCATTGCCCAAAAGCACGGGTTGAAGGCAAAATTTTAATCAAACCGATTTTTTCAATGCGAATTTCAGCAATTTTGACGTTTCTGATCTTTTTCATCGCTGCATGCGGTGGCGGTGCAAGTGAGACAGATGGGGGGCAGGAATCTGAGAGTGCCAGTGCTGCAGAGGCAGCGGATACGACCCCGATGGGATCAGGCGGTGTTTCCGGGTCCGTAATGTTTACAGGAACGCCCGCTGAGCGTACACCCGTACGCATGAATGATGATTGTACGGACGAGCGTGATACAGAGGCCCTCAGTGAAGAACTCCTCGTGAATGAAGGTGCCGTGCAAAACGTATTCGTGTATGTCAGCGCCGGACTGCCGGATGGCTACACTTATCCGACTCCCTCTGAACCCGCAGTCATTGATCAGGTAGGGTGCATGTATACGCCCCGTGTGATGGGGGTACAGGTGGAGCAAACCATTCGCATTGAGAATAGCGATCCCTTCCAGCATAACGTAAACTCCGGACCGGAAACCAATCGCGGATTTAATGAATCCACCCCAAACGTAGGGGATTATCTGGAGAAAAGATTTTTGGTGCCAGAAGTGATGATTCCCGTCAAATGTGATGTACACGGCTGGATGCAGGCCTATATCGGCGTGCTGGATCATCCGTACTTCGCAACGACCGATGCAAGTGGATCCTTTATGATCTCCGGCCTTCCAGATGGGAATTATACACTGACTGCCTGGCACGAACAACTCGGAGAACAGACGATGGAGGTGATGGTGGCCGGTGGTGCGATGTCAGAAGCCGCAGTGAACTACCAGTAGAGCAGGTCAGGCATCTCCGCGTTAGAATCAGGTACGTACCTCATGGCAGACGATCATTCTCATTCCGACCATCAGGAGGGGTTCTGGAGTAAATACTGGTTTTCGACAGACCATAAAGTCATTGGAATCCAGTATGGGATTACCGCAATGCTGTTCCTCCTGTTTGGGTTTGGCCTTATGCTCCTCATGCGGTGGCAGTTGGCCTCCCCAGGTGTGGAAATCCCCCTCCTCGGTGCACTCACCCCGGAAATGTATAACCAGTTCGGTGCCATGCATGGTACGATCATGGTGTTCCTGGGGGTGGTTCCTTTAGCAGTGGGTGCCTTTGGCAATTATGTCGTTCCGCTACAGATCGGTGCGCCGGATATGGCGTTTCCGAGACTGAATATGGCCAGTTATCATGTCTACTTCTGGGGAGGAGTCGTCATGTTGGCCAGTTTTTTTGTCCCTGAGGGGGCCGCCAAATCCGGCTGGACCTCGTATCCTCCACTCGCGAATATTGAGACAATGGGGCAGACGATGTGGCTGTGGGGGATGGTGTTACTGATTACGTCTTCGCTGTTGGGTGCAGTGAACTTTCTGGTGACCATCATTCAGCTCCGTACAGAGGGGATGACCTATTTTAAGATGCCCTTCTTTGTATGGGCACAGTTTGTCACCGCGTTTCTCTTGCTTTTAGCCTTCCCTCCACTGGAGGCGGCAGGCTTCCTTCAATTGGCAGACCGGCTCCTTGGGACAAGTTTCTTCATGCCGAGCGGACTCGTTACCGCAGAGGGGCCGCTGGAAGTTGCCGGAGGTGGAAGCCCGCTCCTGTGGCAACATCTGTTCTGGTTTCTGGCACATCCGGAAGTCTATGTATTGATTCTTCCAGCAATGGGGATCGTCGCCGAAGTTCTGGCAAATAATACCAGAAAGCCGCTATGGGGCTATAAGTTGATGGTGTATTCCGTCATATTTCTGGGATTCATGTCCTTTATTGTGTGGGCGCATCACATGTTCATTACCGGAATGGGAACCGCAATCAGTGCATTCTTCCAGGTTACGACCATGATCATCTCCATCCCTTCGGTCGTGATTTTGTCGGCACTCTTCATTACGCTCTTCGGTGGATCTATCCGCTTTAACACAGCGATGTGGTTTGCCTTGGGGTTTATTCCAATGTTTGGGATCGGGGGTCTTACCGGGCTTCCACTTGGCCTGGCACCAACGGATATTCCGTTGCACGATACGTACTATGTGATTGGACATTTTCATTATGTGGTTGCACCGGGAACCATTTTTGCGCTCTTTGCGGGGATCTATTACTGGTATCCCAAGGTCACCGGGCGTACGATGAATGAGACACTGGGCCGGATTCATTTCTGGGGATCCATGATTGCAATGAACGGGATCTTTTTGCCGATGCTGCATCAGGGGATGGTGGGAATGTCGCGCCGCCTGTTTGACGGCGGACTGACCTACAGTTTTACGGAAGGAGTGATCCATTACAACTCAGTTATGGCAGTGTCTGCCTTTGTTCTGCTCCTGTTTCAACTTCCGTTCATCTATAATTTTTTGACGAGCATCAAGTGGGGCAGGAAGGTGACAAAAAGCAATTACTGGGAAGCAACGACACTGGAGTGGTCGGCTGCGCCAACACCCCCTGTCGGGCACGGGAATTTTGCAACCATTCCTACCGTATATCACGGGCCGTATGAATACAGTGTACCCGGCCATGAACTTGACTACTGCCCCCAGGAAGTGCCAATTCAACTTCCCGATGTTGCGGATCAAACTGTCGAACCCTAGATACACCAATGCAGATTCCCTATGAGGTAACGGCGCGTCCAGATACCGGTGTCAACAATGCGAAGCTCGGCATCTGGCTGTTTCTGGCTTCAGAGGTCATGCTCTTCGGAGGCCTGTTCGCGGCCTATGTGTTTTTACGGATTGGCGCGGATGCATGGCCGGGCATGATGGTGTATGGAACCGAAATGATGGCCGAGCGTGCCGATGAGATTCTCAATGTGCCTCTGGCAACGTTGAATACAATGATCCTGATTGCCTCCAGTGTGACCATGGTCATGTCTTGGGCGGCACTCAAGATGGACCGGTTTGATCGCTATAAGCTTTACATGGGGCTGACCATCCTGTTAGCCCTGGGATTTTTGGTGGTCAAAGCATTCGAGTATGGAGACAAGTTTGATCACCATTGGTATGCATCAACGAATAATTTTCTTGGCATCTATTTTGTGCTCACCGGGCTACACGCAATCCATGTGACCGGTGGGATTGTGTTGAATGCATATTTCTGGGGACCGGGGACGAAATTGTGGAAACGGGGCACACCGCGTGACAAAGCCCATTTTACAAATCGGATTGAAGTTGCCGGACTCTACTGGCACTTTGTGGATCTGGTATGGATCTTCCTCTTCCCGATGATCTATTTGATTTAGCAGATAAACGCGTTACAATGGCCGAAGAAATGACCCTTGAAGATGTCAGGGAACACGTGAAAGTGTATCTCTGGGTCTTCGCCTCACTTGCCATCCTGACGGTCGTGACCGTGCTGGTTTCGTACCTGAGTATTTCATTTACGCCTGCACTGCTGATTGCCCTGGCAATCGCAACCCTGAAGGCAACGCTGGTGGCACTGTATTTTATGCATCTGGTGAGTGAGCGGCAGGTCATCCTGTGGGTCCTGCTGGTATCGGGGATCTTCCTGATTGCCATGTTTGCCCTCTTTATTGGCGCATACGCCGATCAGGAGGCAATTGCGGCGCTGATAAAATTTCTTCCGACCGGGCATGTCGCTTAAGACCGTACATATCATATTTATTGTTTCCGCAGCGGCGGTAAGTTTTCTGCTTGGACTATGGGCCCTGATTCGTGGGGTCGCGGATGCTAGCGGAGCGATGGTGGGGATGGGACTGATTGCACTTGTTTGCGGGGTTGGCCTTGTCTTATATGGAATTACGTTCCGGCGAAAAATCAGAGAGATCGTATGAAACGGGGAATCATTGTGACTGCCTTGTTTACTCTGGCGACACCAGTACTGGCTTGCGAGTACTGTCTGGGTACGGGGAGCGCAGATTCGGGGCTGATTCGCGCACTATTTTTCTCTATGGGATCCCTGCTTACTGTAATCGGGCTGGTCGGGTTTGGTGTTGGGTCATTTTTTGTCAGTTCGCATCGCCGTGCAAAGGTTTTGGAATCCGAAAAAAGATCGGATCATCGAAGTGATGATCCGTTGACTGACCAATAACAGATTGGCCGAAGTATGAATGATTTAAGTAAATGGATGGGAATGCCGCTTGATGCCTCGGGGCATGGCGTGGCGATTGATGTCATGATGAGCTGGGTGCACTGGCTCATGTTGGCGTTGTTTTTGATCTGGGCACCTTTCTTCATCTACTGTTTATGGCGCTTCAATGCAAAGCGGCATCCTCGTGCCATCTATTCGGGGGTAAAGAGCAAGATCTCCTCGTATCTGGAGGGAGGGGTTGTCGTTGCAGAGGCGATCCTTCTGGTGGGCTTTGCACTGCCGATATGGGCGACGATCAAGAATGATTTCCCGGAAGAGTCCGAGTCAACCATCGTGAATGTGATTGCAGAGCAGTTTGCCTGGAATATGGTCTATCCGGGCGCGGATGGTGAGTTTGGGCTGACGACCCTCACGAAGCCGATTCAAATTGATTCCAGTGACCCACGGGGGAATGATGACATTATTTTTACCAATGTGCTCCATTTGGTAAAGGATCGTCCAGTGATCGTTAATCTCAGTTCCAGAGATGTGATCCACAGTTTTGCAGTTCCGAACATGCGGGTCAAACAGGATATCATTCCTGGACTGGAGATTCCAGTCTGGTTTGTGCCGAAGATGTCAAGCAGTGAATTTCGGCGGCAGATGGCCAAGACCATGCCGATCTCCAGCGATGAGCGCCGCCGTGCACTGTATGCTCCCTACCGGTGGATCGCCATGCAGGACTATCCAAACCCCGGCGATTCAACCATGCTTGCGGAAGCGGGGCAGCGACTGTCTACGAGGGTTCTGTCGAGACTCTATGATGCGGGCATTACTGAGGTGTATGCCTCTCCGGAAATGGAGATCAGTTGTGCACAGCTCTGTGGCGGAGCCCATTACAGTATGCGGGCAACGGTGATCGTTCATGATACGCAGGAAGAGTTTGATGCAGTCCTTGCAGAAAACAGTTTCTGATGCATATACAGTTGCCGCACACATCACTGGAACCCCTCCCCACCATCCCTCATCCAGAGTAAATATCTGGCCATGATCACTGTACTCTGGAATCTATAATTCCGGTAGCGTGAGGGGGATTGTCATTGTGTCTGCATTCAAAGATTCGGAGGCCGGTGGATATGCTGTCTGCTGAGTTGCCTGCCGCGTGCGTCCACCGTGTTGTTACTGCGAATTGCTCATACCTATATGGGATTCTTATACGGATGCGAAACGCATATGGGGGCGCTTGACGAGGGGGAGCGGACGGAGTTGGTACGGTATCTGGCGGAGTTATACCGAAGGATCGGGATGGACAGTGTCAGGGAGTACATTGAGCATTTGGCATCAGCCAGAAAAATTGCCCCCTCAACCTTCAGCAATGATTCGCCCTATAGCGAGTTAGTTCTTGAAAATCAATGCGATGAGCATGTGCACCTGAAGCGAGCCTAAGTACACACGATTCTTTGAACATTATATGTCGCTGGTCAATGTATTACACCTGATCAACTTCATCTTGGACAGTTTGCCCGGCCTGACAGAATTTGTTGAAACCCCATTGACACAGAGCATTTCTTATATGCCAAGTCGATACATTCAATGCTATGAAAAATGCTATAACGAGAATTGAGTATTTTATAAAACCTCTAATAAACCCGTGCAACGGCTTATATTCATCTTCGTAGATTTGCGTTCGTCAATCCCTAGCCCGTTCATCCCATTGGTCAATTTTTATATCTGATGGAGGCCATAGAGATGCACCTTTTTTGCGGTATTGATCCAGTTGTGTCACTGTTAGACGTCGTTTAGCAACCTAAAGTCCAGAAAAATCTGAGGAACGCTTTTCGGGTTGGTCTTTGGAGATTAGACTGCTCAAAATAGCCATATAAGAGAGGTTTTTCGCCCCTTGGAGTCTCAAAAAGGGCGAAAAATAGATGGTTTGGCCATCTACGACACGCAGTTGTGCTGTCTAATTCTGTGATCATA
>JAJECE010000015.1 GCA_022822185.1 Rhodothermales bacterium
CAGAGGGTGTATCGGGTTCATTACGAGGCAGACCTTTTGCCGCATCGCGCTGCGAAAATTATGGCGCGTCAACCCGGCGTTGTATATGCTGAGCCTCAATATCGGAGACGCAGGACCGGAATTCCTGTTCAAATGGAGAGCATGAAGGACTCATCAATTCAGATGCTCCTCCCCAATGATCCATTGTTCGAGAATAATGCGTATATGGAGAGGATGGAAATGGTAAAAGCCTGGGATCATGTTAAGGGCGAAGATGGAGATGTTGTCATCGCAGTTGTTGATACCGGTACAGACTGGGATCATCCAGATCTGATTGCAAATGTCTGGACCAATCCCAATGAGATTCCAGACAACGGCGTAGATGATGACGGCAATGGCTTTGTGGATGATTTGCTTGGCTGGAATTTTGCAAACGACACGGGGGATCCGAGGACTTTTCCCGGGGATCCAGGGCACGGAACTGCAGTTGCAGGTGCGGCCGTAGCCGTGGCGAACAATAATTTGGGGACGGCTGGCACCAGTTGGAATGCAAAACTGATGTCGCTCAATGCTGCCTGTGCAGCGGATGATTTTGAATATTTATGTAGCGAGAATGACGGAATTTTGTATGCTTCGGCGAACGGTGCCCAGATTATAAACTTAAGTTATGGTGGCTTCAAATACGATAGTACAGAGGAACTTGTCATTCAGGCCGCGACTGATCTGGGTAGCCTTGTCGTGGTTTCGGCACAGGATTATAAGATTGAGATGATAGAATATTGGGATTATCCCTCATCGTTCGTGACAACCCTGAATGTTTGTGGTACGGACATGGATTCGTATCAAGTTAATTCCAGCCGTGGGTACACCATTGATGTTTGTACCGCTTCTAGGGTATTAACTACATCAGGGGGTGGATATTTTTTTTCGCGCGGTACATCTTTTGCCGCACCTTTGGTATCTGGAATCGCGGCGTTGGTCATGACACGGTTCCCAGAATTTGGGCCGGAGCAAGTTCGTGAGCAGATTCGGGCTACCGCGGACTCCAAGATTTACCAACATCACCCACCTTCGTATGAAGGACTGCTAGGTAGGGGATATGTGAATGCCTATCGGGCCGTTACAGAAACGGACAAGATTTCCGTTCGCATGGTGAATTGGGAGGCGACCAATCAATCACTGGACCCGCAGGAACAAACTCGGATCACGGCAACATTTGAATCCTTTTTGGCCGATGCGGAGAATCTCACGGTGGAGTTTGTTTCTAATCTGCCACAGGTTACCTTTCCAGGCGGCAGCACGTTCAATATCGGGCCGCTATCAGGTGGAGAGCAGATAAAAATAGAATTTTCATTGATGCCCGCAGCGGACATACCCTACAAATCTTTTTTATTTGTGGAGCCACGAATCAGTACATCAGATGGATTGATCGTAAGCGGATCGGACGCAGTACGATTCATTGCAAATGATGCGCAGTTAGCATTACATGAGACGGCCACGCTCAGTTATACGATGACTTCGGAAGGGAATATCGGGCATACGGACTTTGGATGGACTAGAACAACTGATTATATTGGGCAGGTGGGGCAAGCATATTTAAAGGGAAGATCTTTTTCGCACGAGGCTGGACTGCTTGTAGGAATTGATCCATACCGCGTTGCGGGATCGGTATTTGAAAAGAAAAGGAATTTCTCCCAAAATCAGGATTTTTTTCCGATCAGTTCCATGGAATTTTTGAAGAACGAGGAAGGCCATCAGATGAGTCGTGTGATGATGATGGCGAAAGCAAACAAGCTTCCTGGTTTGAAAATCGTCCAAGAATCGCTTGTAAATGCACTGAACCACTATGAGGATATGGCCCTTTTTCGGTATAGATTGAAAAATCAGTCCAATGAATCTGTGGAAGGAGTACACGCGGGCCTATATTTTGCTTTTACGAATAAATTCAACGATAGTACGGGGATGGGCCGTTATCAGAATGGAGACAATGAGGAAATATTTCCATATATGGGTTTGACTCAGAGGTTTGATGTTGGATATGTGGGGTTTGTGGTACTGTCAGATCTGGCGAAAAAGCATTATAGGACCTATGAAGAAGAGGAATGGTACCGTGAGTTATTTCAACCAGAGGATGTCTGGGATGGACTTACTGGTGGAATTGTAATGCCGTCCGTTCAAGATATTGAAGGTGGAGAGGCGCAATTAATGGCATCTGGTCCCCATGAAATAGCGGCACACTCAGAAGTCGTTATTGATTTTGCCATTGTGTTTGGGGAAGATCTAGATGATTTGACGGAAAATGTATCCCGTGCGTTCGGGCTCAGGGACAGCTGGATCGGTATTCCCGCAAGCAGCGCAACCGGATCAGTCACGGAATTACCTGAATCTGTGGTTCTTTGGGGGAATTACCCGAATCCCGTATCAGGTATAACGAACATAGAGTTTGATCTGCCATCGACAGCACAAATTTCCGTTAGGGTGACAGATCTGTTAGGGAGAACGGTAAAAACACTTCCTTACGGCCGATTTGGACCTGGCCGTGCCCATCTTCTTCAGATCAATGCGGATGAATTAGGCGCTGGAGTCTATTACTATACTCTCAGCGTATTTATGGAGGATCATGTTGTTGAAAAATCAAGAGCAATGACAATTGTACGGTAGCGTATCTTCTTTGAGGATCATGGAGCATCTGTTCATGGCAATTTTCTTTCTTGAAAAAGCTCTATATTAGCCACCGGTAATGAGTTTACGCATGGGATCCCCGTGTCTAAACACACACAGGCTACCTAATAAACAACAGTGATGAGGTTGTTTCATGTTTGAGATTCACAGATGAATTGCCTTTTCAATTGATTCATATATTGTGTAGACACAAACGTATCCCATTTGTATCTTATGGTCCGACGGGATAAAAACCTTAACTTATATCTTTTAAAAAATGCAATACAAGACAGCAGTCCTGTTTTTCGTAATCGGTTTAATTGTCGTCGATGACAGTTTAAGCCAATCCAGACGAATTGTTTGGTCTGACCACCTAGAGGATTACAGACCTCTTTCCATTACGAATCCTGAATTTCGCCTTCAACCAACTCTACGCGGAGGAGAAGATGGAGAAGCGTTGAATTTCTTTTATGATTTGGGGAACGTATTCAGATTGGACCTTTATGGAAAGCAGGTTATAGGGAGTGCCAATGACGATGGGGTTCGTGTAACTCCGTTGGAGGAGGGAGATACGATTGGTCCTTCATCGGATAATTGGCAGATTGGGGGAGTATGCCGTAGAGATGATTGTAGCCGTGTACCGATTATTTCGTCAACAAATTACACTGTGTGGTACGGAAAAACAGCATACGTGGGCACACACCTGTTCGCTGGAGGCCGCAATTACTATGGTTGGGTTAGAATCACAGTTTCTGCTAACGGGCGGACACTTAAATTGAATGAGTATGCATTTCGTCTTGAACCGGGCATGCCGATTATTGCCGGAGAGAGAACGGATGCTATTCCTTCGCAAGCTATTGTACAAAACTCACAAACCACATGTTTCAGCATAACGAATGAAGGTAACATTGGATATACTGTTGTTGGTGGTTTAGGATCTGATCCTGAAACCTGTCCGCCAACCACTGGTGGAGAAAATGGAGTTGGGCTATTTTACAAAGGAAGAGACATGTTGTTCGAAGGTGCCTTTTTATTAGGATTTGACGAAAAAAATGTCTTATCATCGGCTCGGGGAGATGATGCGTTCCTTATTCAAGATAGAGATTTTGTCCAAAAGCCAAATTCAAATTTTTATGTAAATAAAGGGGAAAATTTTCAATATGGCAGGGCTGAATTTGTTGATACCGATGCAAGAAATCCGGTTGGCATTTCTGTCGTTCAGGAGAGTTTTTCCTACAATACATCTAGGGAATCTGATTTTATATTTCTGCGTTATACAATCACGAACGAGTCTGGAAGTAATATCGAAAACATGTTTGCCGGTTTATGGATGGATTGGGATATGGGAGAGGGTTATCGTGACAATAATCATGACTTTGATGATGTGCGAAATTTTGGCTACGTTACTTCAGGAACATCATCACATCCGATGGCAGGAGTACGTTTGTTGGACAGTAAATTTTCCAAGGTGAATACTTACGCTTTCAGTGTGAGGCAAGATCTGCATCCTGAAGATCCGAATCGCAGTATTCGAAGCACCAAAAAAAAGTGGGATGCTCTTTCGGGTTTGTTACAGAGGGTTTATTTATTCAGTGAGGATGTACTTCAACTTGTAAGTGCAGGTCCGATCAGTATTGCCCCAGGAGGTGCTGAGACGGTTTCGTTTGCTATGATTTTGGGGGATGACAGATTGGATCTTTTGGATAATGCAGACCTTGCACTGACCACATACAACGAAGATATTTGGGTTGTCGCAACTGAAGATGCCAATCTCGTGCCTGAGTGGATTACGATTGGAGAGATCTTTCCGCATCCCGTTACGCATCAGGCAACCCTCATATATAAATTGACACGCAGCGCACGGGTGGAAGTTGACGTGTACGATCTTCTTGGACGGCATGTTGTCCAACTCTTAGATGCCACGAAGAGATCGGGAGATTATACCCTGTCCTGGAACATTGAAAATTTCAATCTTCCCAGTGGAGTTTATAGCCTGGATTGGACGATAGTGGGACAGGAAGACAAGTACAGGGACTCCCGGTTCATGATTGTCAAATAACTCACAAAATATTCATTTCCAAATCAATCCCACAGATCCTGAATAGAATATACAGCATTCACAGTTTCCTGAAAAATCCCCGAAAATGGAATAAGGGGAGAATGTTGTCTTTGGTGTAACTATGAACTGGAAAAAGAAGATGCGAATCATTGCACTGATTTTACTGGCGGCGACTGCCTGCCCTCCGGTTTTTGCTCAGAGATTGTCAATCACGCCACCAGCGGTAACGGTTGTAGAGGGGGACTCTGAAGAGTTTACGGTCGTACTGTCGTCGGAGCCGACTGGAGACGTAACTGTGACGATTATGCGGCAGGATGGAACAGAAGTCCGACTGAGCAGAACCGAACTGATCTTTACCTCCGCAAACTGGAATGTGCCGCAGACAGTGAGACTGGTGGCCGCAGAGGATGAGGATTTTGTGGATAACAGCGGGGCGCTGATTTTGATTGCGAGCGGAGATGGCTTAGCCGGAGGAGGAATCACCCTCAGTCCCGAGTCGGCAATCATTGATTTGCCTGGTGAGACTGCTCAATTCACGGCAACGGTTCATGACCAAGACGGACAAGCCGTATCGGGAATAGCCCTGGAATGGGCAAGTGCAGATCCATCTGTCGCCACGGTAGATTCGGACGGTAAGATCACCGCTGTAGGTTTTGGCAAGACGACGATCACTGCCGCACTGGCTGCCGCCTCAGGGACAGCAACGATTTGGGTAGACGATCCCCGCAACACACTCATCTCCGAACGTCAGATCCTTGAGATACTATTCAAAACGACCGGGGGAGACGGATGGGATAAAAGAGATGGTTGGTTGACCGATGAACCCCTTAACAGTTGGCACGGCGTAACAACGGACACCGAGGGATATGTAACGGGTTTGAATCTCCCCTACAACAATCTCACGGGGATTATTCCGCCATCACTGGGAAGGTTGAGCAGACTTGAAGAATTGCTACTATACAACAATTCCCTGATGGGGCCAATCCCGCCCGAACTTGGCAACTTAGGACAATTGAAAAGACTGGGATTTCGATCCAATGGTCTTACGGGTTCAATTCCACACGAACTCGGTAACCTCCAGCAGTTGAAGGAACTGAACCTGAGTTTCAATCCCCTGACAGGTCAGATTCCGCCGAAACTGGGCAGTCTTACGCAATTAACATATTTAAACTTAGCTGGGGCATCCCTGACGGGGCCAATTCCGCCCGAATTCGGTAATCTTACGCAACTAACATACTTAAATTTAACGTGGAATTCTCTGGTAAGTCCGATTCCACCGGAACTCGGTAAGCTCGCACAGTTGGAAGAGTTATGGTTGTTCCGTAGTAAATTGATAGGGCCGATTCCTCCAGAACTCGGCAAACTAACAGAACTGAAAGAACTACTTCTAAGTTCCAATTCTCTGACCGGCCCGATTCCTCCGGAACTCGGTAATCTTACACAACTGAAAGAGTTAACTTTATTTCGTAACGGATTAACAGGCCCTATCCCACCCGAAATAGGCAATCTAGCCGCCTTGGATGAACTTGCTCTTACCGACAATCAGCTTTCTGGATCAATTCCGCCCGAACTCGGTAATCTGATACAGTTAAAAGTCTTAGCTTTGGCTACAAACGAATTGACGGGGCTGATCCCGCCTGAACTTGGCAATCTCACACAATTGGAGACTTTTTTTCTGTTTGAAAACGAGTTAATGGGGTCGATTCCACGGGAACTTGGCAATCTCACGCAATTGAAGGACTTTAGTGTGGGCAACAATTTTCTAACGGGGCCGATTCCGCCCGAACTTGGTGGTCTAGGTACCTTGAAGATACTTGATCTTTCAGGTAATCAACTCTCTGGGCGGATCCCATCTGAGATAGGTAACCTCACAGAACTGGAAACCTTGTGGCTATTCAAAAACAAATTGACGGGACCAATCCCATTGGAATTGGGTGATCTTGTAAAACTGAATGCTCTATCTTCTGGCAATAATGATGATCTAGAAGGGTTGCTACCTCGCAGTCTTCTCAAACTTAGCCCAACATCCATACATATTGACGGTACGAGAATCTGTATTCATCAAGATGCGGTGTTCCTGAAGTGGTGGAACACCATTTCCGACAGCAAAGCTGAAGACTGTACGCCTAGCCAAATTGAGCGGCTTTCTCTGATTGAACTGTATGACAGGACAAATGGTACTTCTTGGGTAAATGCGGAGGGGTGGGCAGTCAACGCTTCGCTCAATAACTGGCATGGCGTGCACATTAGAGGCGGACGGGTCACGGGGCTCTCGTTACCGAACAACGCCCTATTAGGTTCAATACCAAGAGAGATCGCCAACTTCACCGAACTTGAGGTTCTTAATCTCGCCGACAATTCTCTGACCGGCATCCTGCCAGAAGAAATCTTGTCCCTGTCAAACCTGACTGAACTGCGTGTCAGCGGTAACATGGGGCTTGAGGGGACTCTCGGCGATGATATGATGAATCTCGCCAAACTTGAAGTGCTCCGTTTTGAGGACACATCGTTGTGCGCCTCCCCCACTCAAGCATTCCAGACATGGTACACTAACCTCGTTGATGTGAGTGGCGCAATCTGCGACAACCCGGCTGAGGTTCGGCTAGACGTACCAGTCGCCTACCTGACGCAGTCCATCCAGACCCAAGAAGGTTCCGTGCGCCTCATTGAGGGACGTGATGCTCTGCTTCGTGTCTTCGTTACCGGGGAACCGGCACCATCATTCTTCGACCACAAAGTGGTTGCTACGGTTCGAGGGGGAGGCAAAACACATCGGGTGGCGATAACTCGGAGCGGAGAGCAACTTTCGGCAATGGTCGACGAAAGCCGCCTTAACAACTCATTTAATACAGTTATTCCGGGTGATTTTATCACGTCAGATGCTACGCTGGTCGTGGAGGCTGATCCTGACGGTGTCATTCCGCGTGCGGCGGGAAGTCAGGATCGGTTCCCATCTGTGGGCGAAGAGCAACTCAATGTCGTTTCCGTTCCCGCTATGGACGTTACCGTTGTCCCGGTTCTAGAGGCAAACCAGCCGGACCGGTCCATCTTTGAATGGACCGACAATATCAGTGACAACAGCCCGGAGGTGGGGCTCCTCAAATACGCTTTTCCATTCCATGAATTTCATGCCAGGAGCCGGGAGCCGTACTTCACATCACTTGACGTAGTTTCTGATCAAGGAGCGTGGGGCCTTGTACTGGAATTGGAAGCCTTACGGTTGATGGACAATGCAACGGGGTATTACTACGGTGCAACCGCCAGCGTCAACGGTTATGTGAGGGGAATTGCACGGCTTGGGGGATGGACTAGTATGGGCAAGGCGCTGGACACCGAATTTGCACACGAGGTCGGGCACAACCTGAATCTGGATCATGCGCCGTGTGGAGGGGCGCCAAATACCGACCCAGACTTTCCCCATGCAGGTGGGAACATAGGTGCTTGGGGGTTTGACTTTCGTGACAACACACTAGTATCGCCTACATATCACAGGGATATCATGGGCTATTGCTTCAACGTAGGATGGATCAGCGATTACTACTTTGAGAAGGTGATCGACTACCGTGAGCAGGTTGAAGGCAAGAACATGCAACCAATGACTAGTGCCGCCCATAATTCCGATGTGCTGGTATTATGGGGTGGTGTGCAGAATGGCAAACTCCGAATAGAGACTCCATTCCCAGTAATTGCCGCAGCACGACTACCCCAAGAAGACGGACCATATCGTCTTGAGGGACTCGGACAAAATGCGGTCTTATTTTCGCTTTCCTTCATACCAGAAGAGGATAAGTTTGGCAATAAATACTTCTTCTTCGCCATCCCGATTGAGCGGGAATGGGAAGAATCGCTGGAACAAATTGTCCTTACCGGTCCAGAAGGAAGCGTGACCATTGATGCGAACGACCAGCGGGCACTGTCTATTTTTCGGGATATGCATACCGGGCAGGTTCGTGCCATTCTCCGCGACTGGAACGGCAAACTGCCCGTCGCATTGGAAGAGGCCGGCAATCTCAACGTTACGACAATACAGGGATTCAAAAACTCTGTCCGTCAGCGGAGGTAATGTCGTTAGACAGTGTCAGGTGGGCAACATCAATCTGAATCTACAGGTCATGAAACAGGAAGGCATTCCTGCCAGTGTGGGCTATATCCAGAAGATCTTTAAACAGCACCGCATTCCACGCCTTGCCCGGCGCTCTGTGGAGCAACGCTCCCCCCGTGTCATTCCCGCGGATCGTACCAAATTGGATCTCCGCGAACAGACGTTTGATACCGAGTATGCAGGCCTGTTTTTATTTGCCTTTGGTTTGGCACAGATGGATCTGAAAACCATGCTGGATCAATTCAAAATTCTGCGCGAACAGTGGTTCAATGAGCCCAGTGTGCATGGAGGGAAGACCTCAAGGCTCAAGAGTTGATTGTTAAAATCGTAATCTGTAAGGGTGAAACCATCTCTCAATTATCGGGCGAATACGAACGGTGCGCAGTACTGTGGTGCGGCTCTGGAATCATCAGGCTTGGCGATCAATCTCCTTGGGG
This sequence comes from Rhodothermales bacterium, assembly GCA_022822185.1. Lineage (GTDB taxonomy): Bacteria > Bacteroidota > Rhodothermia > Rhodothermales > Bin80 > Bin80. The sequence continues at coordinate 9,239 of JAJECE010000015.1, forward strand.
TAACAAACGTATGTTTTTCTTTCAAATGTGGTAAGGGCCTGGATTGCACGCTCGTCGGTATGATATTCAAGTTTTTCCAGTTTGCCGCCTTTTTCCAGACGATCCCAGACGCATATATCCTTATCATCCTGTCTAAACTTGCCGGGACCGGCTCTACCCTTGATGGAGTAATAGGTGTGCGCGTTCGGATCGGTGATTCCTTTTCCTCGCAGAAAATTCGTTACGCCCCTCTTCCGGTTCTCATGCAGGGACCCGGATGATTTTCTTTTCTCAAATCTGCAGCGAAATAAGTCTCTCTGGATGAAACGATTAGACAGGTCTGCCAGAATTTCATCCTTGCTGGTACACCAGTTCTTTACACTGTAAGTGATATCGGAGTCATCCAGGCGCAGGAAATGGTCCAGAACCTGATCTTCCGCCAATCGATCCTTACCGGGGTTCTCCCGAAGAAACCATTTAAGGGTTGCCGAGGTGCCGGGGACCGCACAATCCTTTCCATCCAGAATCAGATCATGCGCCCGATTGATTGCGCCCTGAAGTACATGATCTGCCGCAATGACCGTTTTGTGCAGATACACCTGCCGATACATCAGCCTTCGAGCAATCAGCATGTTTTCCACAGCATAAACCCCTTTGGGCTCAATCGCCAGAATTTCTTCGCCTTGATCTTTATAGACACACAGGGTTTGCAGGATTCTGTCCACCCCGATTCTCCCTTCGGCAACCCCGGTAAAATGAGAATCTCTGCTCAGATAATCTAGACGATCCACATCCAGTTGACCGGAGATCAAATCATGAAAGAAGGATCGTTCATAGTGTCCTTCAAACATCTGGATTGCCAGATTCAGCAATTCGACCATTTGTCGTTCAGATCGTTTCAGCCGTTCCGGTTGCCGGATAAGTCGTTCAATCAGGGCTTTGCCAATCTCCTCGTGTCCGGTATCGCGAATCAGTTTACGTTCAAGCGTATGCGAGTAGGGACCGTGACCGATGTCATGCAATAGAACGGCGGCCATGGCGGCCAGCCGTTCCCTCTGCAGAATTTCAGTTCCCTTGGATGCCAAAGAATCCAATGCGTTTGATAACAGTCCCATTGCCCCGAATGCATGAGAAAAGCGACTGTGCTCTGCCGCCGGAAAAACGAGATACCCCATCCCCAGCTGCTTAATCCGGCGAAGTCGCTGCACTTCACTGGACTCCAGTAATGATTGGATTATCTTTGAGGGTATTTTGGTAAACCCATGGACCGGATCAGCAAGTACAATCGTCTTATGATGGGGCATTGTAATCAAAGCATTCAGGCTGTCATACAGAGAATGTACACATTATTTAATTTGATAGGGTACTGAAGTGGTAGAAACAAAAACGATCTCCATGAATCCGGCAGTTCCCGTATGCCTTGAAGTGGGCCGTGAGTACAGACCCAAGGCGGAGTACAGTATACGCATGTTACTTCAACCGCTTGGTTTGGGTCCGATCTTTAAGCCTCGCAGTGAACTGCGTGGCGAGGGGATCTATTATGGGCGTAATCCCTCTGGACTTCCATCTGCGATGACGGTTTTACCATTTGCTTCCCGTTCAGAAGATTTTTTTCAGAACTTCATCCCGTTGAATCCGGCTTCTGTGACATGGAAAATCCATGCTGGCTATAAATTCCCCGTCCTTTTTTCGTCAAAAGCAGGAGATGATCTAGTCGCATCCGCATTCTACTGGCTTTCCGGCTGGCAGGAGAGTACAAGTACGGTGAGAGATTCACACGGTCGCTTCCCCCATAAAACATCACTTCAGGCAATCCTTGATGTAACGGAGATTCCGGTTGTGGATTGCTACCGGAGGGTTCTTCAGGGAAACCTTGCAGCGGCGGGAATTCCGGCACAATCAAAGACCTGGTCAGGAAAAAAATGGGCGTTTTGCCCCACAATTGATGTGGATTATCTGCGGCATTGGCGGCCGGGGATGATTTTCAGAGAGAAGGTGCAGTATTTTCTTCTGAACGATCAGGATGTCCGTGTCTTGGAGCGGTGGCGCAGGCTGTTTCAATTTATGCAGAGTTATTTTACGCCGGGAGATGCATTTCAAATTGCATTGCAGAGTATGCACCGTCTGATTCAAAGATGCGGGAAGGCAACGATCTTCCTGAAAACGGCTGCGCATGGTCCGAATGATGTATATTATCGGCTGGACCAGAAATTTTTGCAGAACATGCTCAGGGATCTGCAGGCAGACAACTTTGAAATTGGACTGCATCCAAGTTACCATGCACATACACATCCCGGCTATCTGCGCAGCGAGCGGAGTCAGCTTACGAATCTGATCGGAATATCCCCTGTGAGTGTACGACAGCATTTTTTGCGGTATACCCCCGGAATCACTCCGCAACTGCAGGCGGATGCCGGCTTCCTGATTGATTCTTCGCTGGGATTTTCGGAATGTGCAGGATTTCGCAATGGCACCTGCATGCCGTTTTTGAAATTTGATTGTGCCAGAAATGAGACAATGGACATTTGGGAGATGCCTTTGATCCTGATGGACGGGGCCCTCTTTAATCGGCAGAATTACAGTACAGAAGCAGCCATACGCAAGAGCATTGATCTTCTGAAAACCTGTCAGGAGTTTGGCGGGGTGGGGGTCGCTCTGTGGCACAATGTGATTGGAGAAGAAATGGATTATCCCGGATGGGGGAAACATTTTGAGACGGTCATGCAGTGGTGTAATGAGCAGGGGGCATATATTGGGGCTTTACAAGACGTGCTTAACTCCTGGAGAGGTCATCCGATATGATCACGGCTGGCTTGTTGTAATTGATGGTAGGCAAGAATAAAGGCAGAACCCCGCTGATGCAGCAGTATTACCGGATTAAAGAAGAGAATCCGGGGACATTGCTGTTGTTTCGGATGGGGGATTTCTATGAGACCTTCGAAGACGATGCTCTGAAAGCAAGTGCAGTACTTGGGATTGTGCTCACCAAGCGGGCAAACGGGGCGGCGAATAGCGTGCCTCTGGCAGGATTCCCGCATCATGCGCTTGAGAATCACCTTCCCAAATTAGTGGAGGCCGGATTTCGGGTTGCCATTTGTGAGCAGCTGGAAAATCCTCAGACCACAAAATCCCTGGTTAAGCGCGGGGTGACGGAAGTCGTCACCCCGGGCGTATCCCTTCGGGATCAGACACTTTCCCCGAAACATGCCAATTATCTGGTCGCGGTGCATTATGGAAAGATGCGGGCAGGGGTATCCTATGCAGATGTGTCCACTGGAGAGTTTGTGCTTACCGAGGTTCCTCATTCCCGATTGAATAATCTGCTGCAAAGCATTGAGCCATCCGAGATTCTGATTGACAAATCGCTTCGAGATGCCATTGGCGGTATCCGGGATCAGGGCTATATCGTTACACCGCGTGAAGATTGGATTTTTGATTATGACTTTGCGAATATCAACCTGCTTGAGCATTTCGGTACGCATTCTCTGAAGGGATTTGGCGTTTCCGGGTTGCGGGAGGGGATTGTTGCGGCGGGTGCCGTTCTCCATTATTTGATTGAAACGCAAAAAGGGAGGCTGGAGCATATCAAAAAGATTCGTCTGCAGACCGATCAGGGGGCAATGCTTCTTGATCCGCAAACCCGCAGAAACCTTGAACTGCTTACTCCACTTCACGGAGATGCCAAAGCAATGACGCTGGTGAAGTTTCTGGATCGTACCTGTACGGCCATGGGAGCGCGGACCCTGCGGCGATGGCTTTTTCAGCCGCTGCGTGATGTGGGGCGGATCAATCGGAGACTGGATGCCGTGGAGACACTGGTCGGGAATTCCGAGGTCCGAACCAACCTGCAGGAGCACTTGAAGCAGGTTTCCGATATTGAGCGGATCGTTGGCAGAATCTGTACCCAGCGCGGGATTCCACGGGAACTTCTGAGTCTGGGACTTGCTTTACGTCAGGTCCCGGACATGATCTTGATGCTGAACACATCGGAATGTCCGGTTTTGGGACAATTGGCGCAATCTCTGAACCCGTGTACCGAGGTTGAATCTATGATTCGCGAGGCGCTGGATGAGACCTCCTCGGATCAGATTTTTCGATCCGGTTACAACCCGGGCCTGGATGAACTTCTGCAACTCTCCCGTTCCGGGAAAAAATACATTGAAACGCTGCAAAAGCGTGAAATTGACCGAACCGGCATCCCCTCCCTCAAGGTAGGCTGCAACAAAGTATTCGGATACTATCTTGAGATTACCAATGCCCATCGGGATAAGGTTCCTCCAGATTATGTTCGAAAGCAAACGCTGGTCAATGCAGAGCGATATATTACCAGTGAGTTGAAAGAATACGAAGAACGAATTCTCGGAGCAAAAGAAAAGATGGCGGTGCTGGAGAGCGAATTATTACATGCGCTTCGAGCGAAGTTGGCGAAAAAATCTCAGGAACTGCAGGAGTTGGGGACTGCCATTGCAGTATTGGACTGCTTAGTGGCATTTGCAGAGGTTGCAGTTCGTGAAAGATATGTACGACCGGAGTTGAATAATTCCCGGCTCCTGCGAATTATTGATGGAAGGCACCCGATTGTGGAACAGTCTATCCCCGAAACCTTTGTCCCGAATTCGGTGGACATTGATCCGGACCAGAATCAGATCTTCATCATCACAGGCCCCAACATGGCGGGCAAGAGTGTTGTCTTGCGCCAGGTGGGACTGATTGTTTTGATGGCCCAGACAGGAAGTTTTGTGCCGGCCGAAGAAGCCCGGATTGGTGTGGTGGATCGCATCTTTACCCGGGTGGGCGCCTCGGATAATCTAGCCGCAGGTGAGAGTACATTTCTGGTCGAAATGAATGAGACGGCCAACATTCTCAACAATGCCACCCGTAATTCCCTGATCCTTCTGGATGAGGTCGGCAGAGGGACCAGTACGTTTGACGGACTCTCGATTGCATGGGCCCTGGTAGAGCACCTGCACCAGAATGATTCCATTGCGGCACGGACCCTTTTTGCGACCCATTACCACGAATTGAATGCACTGGAAGAACAGCTTGCGAGAGTTGAGAATCACCGCATTCATGTACAGGAGCACAATGGAAGAATTGTGTTCCTGCGCAAACTGATTCGCGGTGCGGCAGATCATTCGTACGGAATTGAAGTGGCTCGCATGGCGGGATTGCCCGCCGAATTGTTAAAGCGGGCCAAAGTGATCCTGCGGCAGCTGGAGTCACAGGAAACGGTGGGCACAGAACTTGCTCCCCGAATTGAATCAATTCAGATGACCCTTTTTGATGAACCGGAGCCGGATCCGCTGCGGGATCAGCTCAAGGAAATTGATCCAGATAAAATCACGCCCATGCAGGCATTATTGCTTCTAGCCGAGTTGAAGGAGCATCTGGATTAAATCATACGCGTTTATTATGCGAATTCTCATTGTTGGCAGTGGGGGACGTGAGCATGCACTGGCCTGGGCGGTCAGTGATGCAGACACACTTTTTATTGCACCTGGAAACCCCGGTACAGCGCAGTATGGAGTGAATATCCCTGTTCCGGTATCGGACCTGACAGGGCTGGTGTCCTTTGCACGAAATGAACAGATGGATCTGGTCATCATTGGGCCCGAAGTTCCTCTTGCCGATGGGCTTGCCGATGCTCTGGATCAGGTGAAGATCCCCTGCTTTGGCCCATCGGCTGCTGCCGCCGAAATTGAAAGCAGCAAGGCATTTGCCAAAGGACTGATGCAGCGCCACGGTGTTCCGACTGCGCAATGGCAGCACTTTCATTCCGGTCAGTTAGATGCGGCCAAAAGTTATGCAAAGACGCTGGGCAGGTGCGTCATCAAGGCTTCCGGCCTCGCAGCAGGGAAAGGTGCAATCATGTGCGAGAATATGGAAGATTCCGAGCATGCTCTGCATGACTTGATGATTGCGGGAAGCCTTGGGGAGGCAGGGAAAGAAATTGTGATTGAGGAGTGGATGGAAGGTGAGGAAGCGAGTATGTTTGTTCTCACAGATGGGGATGACTATCTCCTTCTGGATTCTGCACAGGATTACAAGCGCGTATTTGATCAGGACAGGGGGCCGAATACTGGAGGGATGGGGGCATATGCTCCTGCACCGGTTATGACAGAGAGACGGATTGAGAGCACATGCTCACGTATCATTGAACCTGTACTGGAAGGGATGGCACACGAAGGAAGGCTCTACAAAGGGTGCCTGTATGCCGGCCTGATGGTCACAGATGAAGGTCCGAAGGTTGTGGAATTTAACTGTAGATTTGGGGATCCGGAAGCGCAGGTTGTCCTGCCACTGATGGGAGGAGATGCCATTGAAATTCTATTGTGTGCTGCAAAAGGCGGGATCGGTAACTTGCGACTGGAAAAACAATCGCTAGCTGCGGCATGTGTGGTTCTGGCCAGCGGGGGGTATCCGGGATCGTACGAGAAAGGGCATGCAATCACCGGCATCAAGGCGGCCGGTGAAGTTCCGGGGGCATTGGTATTTCATGCAGGCACAAAATCAGAGAATGGAAACATCATGACTGCTGGCGGGCGTGTACTAGGAGTCACCGCAGTCCGTGAAACACTTTCAGATGCAATTACCCATGCCTATCAGGCGGCGGACCTTATAGACTTTAAGAACAAACAACTGCGCCGTGACATTGGCTGCCGTGCATTAGATCGCGAATGAAAGGCATTCTGGCAAGTTTGTTCGTACTCCTGATGGTGTCTGTCCGGACTGCGCAGGCACAGGATACCCTTCAAACCGGATTTAAGGTGATTGCACAGGTCCCGGAGGCACGAGGCCTCGCCATGGATCCAGAGGGTTTGATCTATGTGGTCTCAACGTCGGAATTATTACAGTTGGATCATCAAGGGACGGTCACTGCACGTCTGGATGGTACGAATGCCGGCGTGTTCAGGAAGTTGTCCGATGTTGATCCAGGGAACGGGCTGATCTGGGTTATTGCAGATGCAGAGGCGGGCAGCCTTTTTCGGTTCTCCAAAGAATTACTGCATTTGGAGACCATTCGAGTACCCAGAAATACAGAGAGTGACTTCGGGGGCTCCCCCCGGCTTGATCTGCGGGATGCATTCACGACTGCACCGGGACAGCCCGTTGCCGTGGCAACGGGAGCAGGGGGGGAACTATTTGCCATTGACGCATCCTCGCAACGCGTTCTCAAATGGGATGCAAGCCGGCGTCTGGAGCGTGTGATCGGGGCGTTTGGCGCGGGTGCGGGGCAACTGGTGGAACCGGTGAGTCTTGCCGCGAATGCATCCTCAATCTACGTTGCGGATCATGCTCTTGGTGTGGTGAAGGTCTATGATTATTTCGGCGGTCACCTACGCAGTTTAAATGCCGGATCCGACCTGAACAGCCTCACGATCACCGAGGACGGGGTATGGATGATCTTTCCCCGGTCGATTTGGATTTACAGTCATCAGGGCATCAGATCCCGTCAAATCGTCATCAAATTTAGTGCTCCATTGATTGCAGCCGTCCCGTTTCAGGATTCGATCTTTTTTTTGACCCCCAACCAGTTGCTTCAGGCAGAGATATGAATCTGCTTCACCATTTTGATGCAGGGGGAAGCCGGTTTCTTCATCGTTGAAAAGTCTCAGATGAAGGAGGTGATGATGCAAACTGTACAGACAGAAGGGAAGGGAGAGCGTTTGTGTTCAGAAAATTTCTCAAACCACTTGGCATGAACTTCGTACTAGGCGGATTAAATTGAACATGCCATTGATAACTGGTTTCAAGCAGAGTACAAGGTATCTGACGATGCCTCCGCGCAATTGGTGTGCAGGGTCCAGATATGAAAGGGACATCTTGCCCGCTGGTTGGTATCACTTTCTAATGTAGGTAACCATTCATTTTGAAGTATGACTTACGACGAACACACAAAGGTACATCCTGTAACGACAGGCGACTCGCTCCCCGAGGTCCGGCCGGAGATCACCAGCACCAGCCAGGTGATGTCAGGGGCTGAGATTCTCCTCCGCTCTCTGGAGGCCGAGGGCGTAAAGATTATGTTTGGGCATCCCGGGGGGGCTGTGATCAAGGTGTATGATGAGATGCATCGAATCAATCCGGAGTTTCAACATATTCTTGTGCGACATGAGCAGGGTGGAACGCATGCCGCAGAAGGATATGCGAAGGCGACCGGAAAGGTCGGGACGGTTTTGGTTACCAGTGGACCGGGAGCCACGAATACCGTTACCGGGATCGCAGATGCGTATATGGACTCGGTTCCGATTGTGGTCTTTACGGGACAGGTTCCCACAGGTCTGATTGGCAATGATGCGTTCCAGGAATGTGATGCAGTCGGAATCACACGCTCGATCACCAAACACAGTTATCTGGTACGTGATATCAAGGATCTGGCCCGGACAGTGAAGGAAGCCTATCATATTGCCCGCACTGGACGCCCAGGCCCGGTACTGGTTGACTTACCCAAAGATGTTCTTCTGGCAGAGGCCCCGTTCCAATATCCAGAGACCGTGAATATGCGGGGATATGCAGTGCCGGAGGCGGTTCGCCCCGAAAAACTGCAGCGGGCTGCACGCATGATTGCAGAGTCAAAACGTCCGCTTCTCTATGTAGGTGGTGGAGCCGTCAGCAGTGATGCCTCCGACAGTCTGACCGAATTGGCAAGGTACACGGGAATTCCTGTAACCACCACACTGCATGGGCTGGGGGCCTTTCCTGAAGAGGATCCTCTTTCTCTCCGAATGCTGGGGATGCATGGAACCTGGTGGGCAAACCAGGCGGTGCAGCACTGCGACCTTATCATTGCCGTGGGGGCCCGCTTTGATGACCGGGTGACCGGGAAACTGGACTCATGGGCTCCCCATGCAAAAGTGATCCATATTGAGATTGATCAGTCGTGTATCTCCAAGAATGTATTTGCAGACTGTGCAATTCTGGGCAATGTAAAAACGGTATTAGAGCGACTGCGTCCCCTGCTGGATCCAAAGGATACCACAGAATGGCTTCAGCAAATTGATGTCTGGCGACAGGAATGTCCGCTGCAGTATCAGAAGGACGATAAACTGCGCGCCCAGGGTGTGATTGAAAAATTACGCGACAAAACCGGAGGTGATGCGGTTGTGATTACGGATGTGGGGCAGCATCAAATGTGGTCTGCACAGTATTTTCGATTTCTCTATTCACGTACGCATATCACCAGCGGCGGGCTAGGGACGATGGGCTTCGGCATGCCGGCAGCAATGGGGGCCGCTTTTGGAATGCGTGAGATCGGATCTTCCCGCCCGGTAGTCTGTATTAGCGGCGATGGCGGCTTCGTAATGAATGCACAGGAAATGAGTGTGGCTGCCGCCCACAAACTGCCGATTAAACTTGCAGTGATCAATAATCGCTTTCTGGGAATGGTTCGGCAGTGGCAGGAACTCTTCCACATGGAAAGGTACAGTCATACCGACTTGTCCGATACCAACCCGGACTTCGTAAAACTTGCGGAAGCACATCACTGTGTCGGCCTTCGTGCAAATACGCCCGAAGAAGCCAGACAGATTATTGATGAAGCATGGGAAGTCACGGATCGACCGGTGTTGATGGAATTCTCCGTGGCCAAAGAGGAGATGGTGTTCCCAATGGTTCCTGCCGGAGCAGCAACCGGAGAGATGATTACAGATCGGATGACCCCGAATTCCTTTGTCTGATTTGTGACTTAAGACATCTGAGATAAATTAATGACAGATACACTGATCCTCACACCGCAGCAGATCATCCGAAAAAAAGCTGCGGGCGAACCGATTCAGCCGGATGATAGCGAGATGATTCAATCGCACACGATTGTGGTCCTCGTAGAGAATTCCATTGGCGCGTTCATCCGTGTCATCAATATGTTTTCAGCCCGCGGCTTTAATATTGACAGTGTCACGGTTGGGGTCACCGAAGATCCCACGGTCAGCCGGATGAATATTGTGACCACAGGCAATAGCCGTATCATTTCACAGGTGCTGCGGCAACTTAGCCGTCTGGTGGATACCATTGAGGTTATCGACCTGACGGACACGGATTATGTGGAACGGGAGTTATGTCTGCTCAAGGTTTGCTATAATCGGGATTCCCGCTCCGAGATCCTTGATGTCAACGAGATCTTTCGCGGAAAAGTAGTCGACATCACGTCTAGAACCATGACATTTGAACTTCGTGGGCCGTCCAAGAAGATTGAGGCCTTCATTGATATGATGGCCTCCCACAAGATCCTTGAAGTAGCCCGGAGCGGCCGGGTTGCAATGCAGCGGGATTCTTAACTTGAATACAGAATAAAAACAACACATGAAGGTACATTACAATGCGGACCCTGCTATCATCAGAGGGCGCAAGGTTGCAATTATTGGGTATGGAAGCCAGGGGCATGCCCATGCGCTGAATTTGCAGGACAGTGGGGCAACGGTTACCGTTGGTTTGCGGGTTGGATCACAGTCTATCGAAAAGGCACATGCAAAAGGACTCACTGTAATGAGTATTACAGACGCTTCCGCATGGGGGGATGTGGTCATGATCCTGATCCCGGATCAGGATCAGAAACATGTATACGAGGCAGAGATTGCCCAGCACGTTACACCGGGAAAAGCGTTGGCATTTGGTCACGGATTTAACGTTCACTATGGACAGATTCAGGCCCCGGAAGGGGTAGATGTGTTTATGGTCGCACCGAAAGGGCCGGGACATCTGGTCCGTCGTACGTTTGAGGAAGGAAAAGGCACGCCTTGCCTTGTCGCAGTTGCACAGGACGCTTCTGGCAGCGCAATGGATCTGGCCCTCAGCTATGCCGATGCAATCGGGGGTACGCGGGCAGGCGTGATTGAGACCAACTTTAAGGATGAAACCGAAACCGATCTGTTCGGAGAGCAGGCGGTACTCTGTGGGGGATCGCAATCCCTCATTCAGGCGGGGTTTGAAACATTGGTGGAGGCCGGATATCCGGAAGAACTTGCCTACTTTGAGGTCCTTCATGAACTCAAACTCATTGTAGATCTCTACTATGAAGGCGGACTTGCGTATATGAATTACTCGATCAGTGATACGGCCGAGTACGGGAATTATTCACGAGGCCCCCGGGTGATCGGCCCGCAGGTGAAAGAGGAAATGAAGCGGATCCTTGCAGAGATCCAGTCGGGACAGTTCGCACAGGAATGGATTGCCGAGTGCGAAGACGGGCAGCCAACGTTTCAGGCCTATCGGGACAAAACCTCGGCCCATCCCGTCGAAGAAGTCGGACAGCGCCTGCGGAAGATGATGGCCTGGCTCAGAAAGAATGAGCAGAGTACTGGAACGGATGAGGCCGCATAGATGTCTGCGTACCAGATTGCGGTATTGCCTGGAGACGGGATCGGACCGGAAGTGACCCGGGAAGCTGAACGTGCTATATTGGCGGCGGCGGCGGCGTTTAACTTTGAAGTGAGTCTGGAGCATTGGCCCATCGGTGGCACGGCTCTGGACGAGTTCGACACGCCCTTCCCTGATGCGACGCAGGATGCGTGTCTGGCGGCCGATGCCGTTTTTCTAGGGGCGATCGGCGGCCCAAAATGGGATCATGAGACAGGGGCGCGGAGATGTGAGGCCGCCCTGCTGTCCCTGCGGAAAATTCTGGGAGGCTACGCGAACCTGCGACCGGTGATCGTGCAGGAAAGCCTGGTTGAAAGTTCTCCCCTGCGAGCCGAGCGTGTGGCCGGGACGGATCTCTTGATTGTACGTGAACTCACGGGCGGGATTTACTTTGGTCAGCCCCGAAGTAGTTCAACCGAGCGTGCATCGAATGCGATGGTCTATGATCGGGATGAGATTGAACGAATTGCACGGACCGCATTCAACCTCGCAAGAAAACGCAAAGGACATCTTACTTCCGTAGATAAAGCAAATGTCCTTGAAGTTTCACAATTATGGCGGTGTGTGGTGACCGAACTCCATACATCGGAATTTCCAGATGTGGAGTTGGAGCACCTGTATATAGATAATGCCGCCATCCAGTTAATCCTGCGACCTTCCCGGTTTGATGTAATTGTAACCGGTAATCTGTTCGGAGACATTCTGAGTGATTTGGCGGGTACACTTCCTGGATCGCTTGGGATTCTGCCATCGGCAAGCGTCGGAGGCCGGGTCGGATTATTTGAACCGGTTCACGGAAGTGCACCGGATATAGCGGGGAAGGGATATGCTAACCCTGCGGGGGCACTTCTTAGCGCGGTAATGATGTTGCAGGCCCTGGGAGAAGACGAGGCAGGTGCACACATACAGCATGGAGTCGTAAAAACGCTGGAAGACGGAATCCTTACCCGTGATCTGGGCGGGACGGCTTCAACGGGAGAATTTGGGAATGCTGTACTAGACCATGCATTCTCCAGTACTCCAGTTACTGTATAATTGAAGGCCACAAAAGTGATCTTAGATGTCTGACGACAAGGTATTAATATTTGAGACAACGCTGCGCGATGGGGAGCAGGCACCCGGTGCATCCATGAATATCGCAGAAAAGATCCGTATTGCGCACCAACTCGCCGAGTTGAAGGTGGATATCATTGAAGCCGGGTTCCCAATTTCTTCGCCTGCTCAGTTTGAGGCCGTCCAACAGATCGCCCAGGAGGTGGATGGACCTGTGGTGGCTGCCCTAGCCCGAACGATTGAGGCAGATATTGATGCTGCGGGCGAAGCATTGCGGACCGGCGATAAGACCCGGATCCATACCTTTGTTGGAACCAGCGATATACATCTGTCGGCAAAATTCGGGGCGGACCGCTATGGAAAAACCCTGGAAGATAAACGGGACTCGGTCTTGAAAATGGTAGATCGGGCAGTGCGCCAGGCGCGTGCCATTACCGAGGATGTAGAGTTCAGTGCAGAGGATGCAGGACGTACCAGTGTGGATTTTCTGGTCAAAGTCATCAACGTTGCAATTGCGGCGGGCGCAACCACCATCAATATTCCAGATACAACCGGCTACTGTGTTCCCAGAGAATATGCGGCGCTCTTCAAGACTGTACAAGAGCGGTGCACAGATATAAATCAGGTAATTCTTTCGGTTCACTGCCATGATGACCTGGGATTAGCGGTTGCAAATTCTTTGGCGGGCGTATTGGCAGGGGCACGCCAGATTGAGTGTACGATTAATGGTATTGGTGAACGAGCCGGAAATGCATCGCTGGAGGAAGTGGTGATGGCCCTGCATGTGCGTGAGCATCTTTTTGGTACAAAGACAGGGATTGAAACCCGGCTCCTTACCTCCACAAGTAAGATGGTCTCTGCGGCTACCGGGTTTCCTGTCCCCCCGAACAAGGCGGTTGTCGGCGCGAATGCGTTCAGCCATGAGGCAGGTATCCATCAGCACGGGATACTCAAAAGTCGTGAAACCTACGAAATCATGAAGGCCGAGGATGTCGGTCAGGATACAGAAGCGATCCGCCTGGGACGGCACTCCGGGCGGCACGGATTATTCAGCCGCCTGGAAAAGCTGGGCATCTTTGTAGGCTCCGAGAGAAAGGAAGATGTCTATAAGGAGTTCGTCACGCTTGCGGATCGCAAAAAAGAAATCTTTGATGAGGACCTGGTGCTGCTGGCACAGGGACAGAGCGGAGACGGATCGGTAGTCCATTACCGTCTGGATCATTTATCGTTAAATTGCGGGACGGGCAGAGTTCCCCGTGCAGAAGTCCTTCTCTATCATAGTTCCTCGGATACCTCCTGCCGCAAGGCGGCCGAAGGGGACGGCCCGGTGGCAGCAATCTATAAGGCGATTGATATGGCTGCCGGAAGCCATCATGGTTTAGTATCTTATGGGATCCGGTCGGTTGGAGAAGGGAAAGATGCTATGGGGGAGGTGACGGTTCTGATCAGCGAAAACGGGACGCTCTTCCGGGGGATTGCACGACATACGGATGTTCTGCAGGCCTCCGCGAATGCCTATGTTCAGGCATTAAATCAACTGGAGGCATTTCGGGCAAGTAGCGGGGAAGAGTTTGCTTCTGACGGAATCATGCAATCATTCGGCAGTGAAGGAGGATAAATCTCATGACAATTACAGAAAAGGTTATTGCCCGCCATTGCGGGCGACAAAGGGTTTCACCCGGCGAGAGCGTCTGGGTGGATGTAGACATTCTGATGACGCACGATGTGTGTGGTCCGCCGACCATTGACATCTTCAAACGCGAATTCGGGGAAGATGCAAAGGTGTGGGATCCAGAAAAACTGGTCATTCTCCCGGATCACTACATCTTCACGCAAAATCATCATGCGAACCGGAATGTACGCCTGTTGCGGGCCTTCGCCGAGGAGCATAATTTGCCTCATTACTACGATGTAGGTTCTCCCCGGTACAAAGGAGTCTGTCATATGGCACTGGCCGAGGAAGGATTTAACCGGCCCGGCTCCCTGTTGATAGGCACCGACAGTCATACCTGCACCTCTGGTGCCTTTGGTATGTTCTCCACCGGGGTCGGCAATACCGATGCAGCACTCATTATGGGAACGGGAAAGATCTGGCTTCGCGTCCCGGAAACGATGCGATTTGTTTTTGAGGGAACCTTGCCTCCCTATCTGATGGCAAAGGATTTGATTTTAGCGGTGATCGGGGATATTGGTTGCGATGGGGCGACGTATCGTGCAATGGAGTTTGATGGGGAATCTGTCTATGCTCTCTCGATGCAGGAGCGTATGACACTGACCAACATGGCCATTGAAGCAGGGGGCAAGAATGGAATCATTGCACCGGACGAAACGACAATAGAGTATGTACGTGCACGGACCGATCATGAATTTGAATGCATCTACAGTGATGAGGATGCACATTTTCATTCGGAATACCGCTATGATGTATCTACGCTGGAGCCGGTGGTTGCCAAGCCGCATCGCCCCGATAATCGTGCAAGTGTGATTGAGGTTGCAGGGACGCGTCTGGACAGGGCTTATGTTGGGAGTTGTACAGGGGGAAAGCTGGAGGATTTTCAGGCTGCTGCCGAGATTATTCAAGGGCAGGAGGTTGTGATTGACACCTATATCGTTCCTGCGACGACCGAGATCAGTGAATCCCTGCAGACCGAGACGCTAAATGGACGCACGCTCTGGGATGTGTTTGTCAATGCAGGATGCAAGATGGGGCAGGCGAGCTGTGCCGCCTGTCTGGGAGGACCTCCAGATACATTTGGGCGGATGCAGGGAGATGAAGTGGTGATTTCTACCACGAACCGGAATTTCCCCGGCCGTATGGGTTCAAAACAGGCTTCCGTTTATCTTGCATCGCCACTGACGGTGGCCGCAAGTGCACTCAGTGGTGTCATTACGGATCCCAGAGAGGTGTTGGTATAGCGATGGAATCCATGATTCGCGGTCTGGCTTATGTCGTGGGGGATGCGATTGATACAGACCAAATTATCCCGGCAGAGCATCTGGTTTACAGCCTCAAGAAACCGGATGAACGGCGTATGTATGGCCGTTATGCCATGAGCGGCATTCCGGTGGAAGAACAGGGACTCCCGCAAGGTCATATCCCCTTTACAGATCCAGACAAGTATCTTAGCAGGTTTACGTTTGTGATTGGCGGAGCCAATTTTGGGTGCGGGTCCTCACGTGAGCATGCACCGTTTGCATTGACGGAAGCGGGGGCAAAAGTGGTGGTCGCACAGAGTTACGCGCGAATCTTCTATCGAAATACCGTCGACGGGGGGTTTGTGATTCCGTTTGAGTCTCATGAGAAAATCAATCATGAAATCCGCACGGGAGATCACCTGGAACTTGACACCAAGATTGGGCAGTTAACCAATCAGACGACCGGGCAGGAGTATCTGCTGAAACCTCTAGGGGATGTCGCTGATATTCTGAACGCGGGCAATGTCTTCGAATATGCACGGAAGAATGGCCTGATTACGACTGTTTGATGGAACGGATTGAATTATTTGACACCACACTCCGTGACGGCACCCAGGGGGAGCATGTGACCCTGTCCGTAAATGACAAGATCCGCATTGCACACCGGCTTGATGCGTTTGGAATTCATGTGATTGAAGGGGGATGGCCCGGATCAAATCCGAAAGATCAGGAATTTTTTGAGCGTGCGATTGAGGAAAGCTGGCAACAGGCGGACATCTGTGCATTCGGGTCGACCCGCCGGGCGCAGAACCTGCCAGAGGAAGATCCAAACTTGCTTGCACTTGTTCAGGCCGAAACCAATACCGTTTCCATATTTGGAAAAAGCTGGATCCTGCATGTAGAGCGGGCGCTCAAGGTGACGAAGGAGGAAAATCTGAATATGATTGCAGAGTCCGTTAAATGGCTGGCATCGAATGAGCGCCGTGTCATCTATGATGCAGAGCATTTCTTTGACGGATACAAGGATGATGACGGATACGCATTCGCGACCCTGCAGGCGGCGGCCGAAGCAGGTGCGGATGTACTGGTTCTGTGTGACACGAACGGCGGAAGCATGCCGGCAGAGATCGGACGGATTACCGAGCGTGTATGTGCTTTGATGGATCAGCATGTCATTGGGATTCATGCCCATAATGACAGCGGTGTTGCAACGGCGAACAGCATTGCAGCGGTAGATGCAGGAGCCCGTCACGTGCAGGGGACCGTCAATGGGATTGGAGAGCGTACGGGGAATGCAGACTTATGTACGGTGGTTGCGTGTCTTCAGCACAAAATGGGGTATCAGTGCGTATCGGAAAAGCAGTTAACAACGCTTGCGGACTTGAGCCAGTTCGTTTACGAGATCTGTAACATGCTGCCCATTGATCGGGCTCCATTTGTGGGCCGAAGTGCATTTGCGCATAAGGGCGGTATTCATGTATCGGCGGTTATGAAGGAACCGGCTGCATACGAGCATATGGTGCCTGATGTGGTGGGCAATAAGCGGCGGGTCCTGGTTTCCGACTTGTCCGGGCAGTCCAATGTACGCTACAAGGCAAAGGAGTTGGGAATTCCCCTCAACGAAAGTAATCAGGCACGTCAGGCCGTCCAGCGCATTAAGGAACTGGAGCACCTTGGGTATGAGTTTCAGGGGGCAGAGGCCTCGTTTGAGTTACTTCTCCGAACCATTCAGGGAGAGGATACGGAGATGTTCCGTCTGGATCGGTTGCGGGTCTACAGCGAACAGGACCGGGATGGATCCGAGTGGTCAGAGGCCACGGTCGCTGTCTTTGTCGGCGAACATCGTGAACTTGCGGTGAGTGAGGGAGTGGGTCCTGTAGATGCATTGTCAGGTGCACTGAACCGGGCACTCTGCCGCTTTTATCCCCGTCTGGAGGCCCTGCGCCTTGCGGATTATAAAGTACGTGTCCTTACGCCGGAGGAGGCCACGGCGGCTTCGGTGCGTGTATTGATTGAACATCACGATACGAACGGAGAAGATATTTGGCACACCGTGGGTGTGTCTCCGAATATTCTGGATGCCAGCTGGCAGGCATTGACGGACGGCGTGCGCTATTATCTTTTGCGTACCAAACCTGCTGTGCAGACGAAGGAGACCGAAGCCGTCGGTGCATTGTAATTGCAGTCATTTCTGTTATCTGGATACTGCCTTGGGCTTAATCTCGAAGTTTATGCGTCCAGGGGACTGTGACGACCATTGGATAGAAGGCCTGTTTTGGTCGGTGTCGCTAGACCACCTTTATACACTGGATTATTAGTTTTGCAAGAACCTCCTCTATAAGCAACTGTTCCATCCCCTATGCGACGTTTCATATTCGTCCATCAACTTGCGTGCATGCTCTTAGGCACAACACTGCTGACATTTGCAGCGCTGGCGCAGGAAACCATTACTGTCACCCGGAACGGTGTCGTGAAAACCGGCAGCCTGGGTACATGGGTTGAGCAGGATGGGCACATTGCAATTATAGCAGGTGCATCCGATGAAGCGGGGCTGTTCGCTGATCGTGACCTTGCTACGGGGGATTTCCGAATAACGGCACAACTCAGACTTTCCGAACTAAATGCCACCGGCGCAGCATTCCAGCTGGGGGAAAGTTATCTCGGTTTCGATGGCCCCAATCAACAGTTGTATCTGTCTGGTGCTTTAGCAGGTCGGCATCATGTAGTTCTTGGCGATGCCCGTCCCCATCTTGAACCTGGAGAATGGTTTACTTTTGAAACTGCCCGAACAAATGGTACGATCCGGTTTCTGATCAATGATCAGTTCGTTCATTCCGTGGACAGTTTTGCAGGTATCGGACGTATTGGTTTCACATTTTCACTGCTTGGCCGTGTAGCGCCTCCCGCGAATGGTATACTCCATGTTCGGGAATTTGTCGGTACAGGCATTTTCCACTCAAGTGGTACCGTCAAGCCCGGCGGATTCAGTATCCCGCTCATTGACCTTGCCGAAGAAACTCACCGGCAAGTATTAGTGGATCGAGAGCCAAACCAGTACCTTGGTCATCCAACCACTGTGCTGCTGCATGATCAGCGTACCATCATTACCGTATATCCAAAGGGGCACGGGCGCGGTGCGGTGGTGATGAAGAAAAGTCACGACGGCGGGCTTACCTGGAGTGATCGTCTCCCCGTGCCGGACAACTGGTCAACCTCGCAGGAGGTCCCGACACTTTATCCTGTCGTCGACCGTGACGGGACAAGACGATTGATCATGTTTTCCGGGTTGTATCCTATCCGCATGGCTGTTTCCGAGGACGAGGGAAACACATGGAGTTCACTGGAGCCCATTGGGGATTTTGGTGGAATCGTGGCTATGGGGGATGTAATCCGATTGCGTGATGGCCGCTATATGGCATTCTTTCACGATGACGGCAGATTTATTAATGGGCGAGAGGAAGAGCGTGGACAAATTTATGTGTATAAAACCGTATCGTCTGATGGCGGACTAACCTGGAGTCAGCCGGAAGTTGTCGTAACGCATCCCGTGGCGGATCTGTGCGAACCAGGTGTTATTCGATCTCCTGACGGCCAACAGCTTGCCATGTTATTAAGAGAGAATAGCCGTCAGTTCAACAGTTTCGTAACGTTCTCGGATGATGAGGGGGGTACATGGAGTACACCGAAGGAAGTCACAGGGGCGCTCACCGGTGACAGACATCAGGCCGTTTACGGTCCGGATGGGCGATTATTTATTTCTTTTCGTGACCGTACCCATGTTTCATCTACATGGGGCGACTGGGTCGGATGGATTGGCACGTATGAGGATATTGTGCATGGTCGTGAAGGGCAGTATCGTGTACGACTGATGGACAATCAGGAGGAGGCCGATACGGCCTATCCGGGAGTTGAGATACTTCCCGACGGGACTGTAGTCACTACGACGTATGGTCACTGGACAAAAGACGAGTCCCCTTACATTATGAGCGTTCGCTTTACATTTGAAGAACTTGATAACAAGGTGGCCGAGAACTAAACATGACGGCTCTCATCGAACGCATTATGCTTCGTGGTCCCCATGGCAGTGTTATCCTGGATCAGTCGACAACTGCCCAGCTCGCAATTATTATACGAGACACGGACAATGGACAGGTAGTCGGTTTGTTTGCGGATTCACCGGCATCCCTGATTGGTATCCGTCCGGAAATTTATCCACACCAAGGATATTCATTACGCCGCTCCTTGCTGCGTCCTCCAGATACGTCTACGGCAAAGCTTTTGCTCGCCTTACCTCTTTTTTTGAACCTGGGCAGCCCCGCTTTTTCTTGAAGAACTGCTTGTAGACATCCGATAGAGCCTTCAGTCCACTGCGAGTTGCATTTACAGGATATTCTCTTAGCCATGGTGCGACCGTATCCTTGTGTACTTTATAGCATGTGTAGAAATCAAACTGGGAGGTCCGGGATTGTCCGGTTGCTTCGTAATCTTCCTTGACTTTTGCCAGCGCCGCATTCCAGAGATACCGGTTGGCTCCCGCCAATGCGTGCAGGAACGGATATACTTTCTGGTCTCCCCGTAACCGAAATTTTACCGTCACGTATTGGCGTGTCCCTGAACCAACGGAGGGCTTTGTCTTACAATCCTTAACGGGCATGGCATCAAGCGGATGATGTTGTGTAGGCAGTCAGGGAGGGAATCTCCTTCCTGATTGTATCCGTTCTATCCACCTGACTGAAAAAAAAATCCCCAGGTATGGGCACTCAGGTATATAAGTCCCAAAAATTACAAAAGTGAGAAAAAAGTCCTATATTGTTGTCCCAAAACGTTCTGAATCTGGTAAAATGGGACGAAAATCAGATTATGGATGACCAAACACCGAACACGACACGCATCTTTTGGCTTTTCCGCAAGTTGGCCAAGAACGACAGGCAGTCTGCGGAGGAAACCCACGAACTTGTAGAACTTATCAACAAAATGGCAGGATCAAATGTAATTGAGCGGCTGGAAGCGAAGATTGATGTTCAGAATACGAAGTATAATGTGCTAATCTGGATGGTTGGATCATTTGGCGCAGCGATTATTATTGTCTTAACGATCTTAGCACTAAAATGATGGCAGGATCAAGCGTAATTGAGCGCGTCTGTAGGCAAAGATGGATGCCCAGAACGCCGCGCTAAAAGCAGAGCACTCCGCTCTCAACATAAAGTAAACTGTTCCTATCTGGGCAATAGGCTTCGCTGGAGTGATTATTTCGTTTGCAATCATCTTTAGTTGAGGAGTATCTTAAATCCGCAACCTGTGCTTTACACTCGGAATAGCCAATACCCCCCGAAAGTCAATCAAAATATAGAAATCTTAGATTAGTCCATCCTTGAACGTTTTAATGTATAATTATCATTTATTTTTTCATGAAATTGCTCATTTTTCATATACATAGAGCGACTAGATCGGATGGGTTGGCACGTATGAGGATATTGTGCATGGCCATGGCCGTGAAGGGCAGTATTTTGTACGACTTATGGACAATCAGGATGGGGGCGATACGGCCTATCCGGGAGTTGAGATACTTCCCGACGAGACTGTAGTTACTACGACGTATGGTCACTGGACAAAAGACGAGTCTCCTTACATTATGAGCGTTCGCTTTACATTTGAAGAACTTGATAACAAGGTGGCCGAGAACTAAACATGACGGCTCTCATTGAACGCATGATGCTTCGTGGCCCCCATGGCAGTGTTATCCTGGATCAATCGACAACTGCCCAGCCCATAATTATTATACGAGATACGGATAATGGACAGATAGTCGGTTTGTTTGCGGAATCACCGGCATCCCTGATTGGTATCCGTCCGAAAATTTGTCCACACCAAGGATATTCATGTCTAGATACTGAAGATGTGCTCTATACCGTTATGGAGTTGGATCCAAAACAATAAGGGATGATCTGCATTGGTCGTCCTGCGATCTGGAAAGAGGCAGGGGCAGGTCTAAATTCCAGGAATAGAATGTATTTAAGTCAGATGGAATACAAGGTCATGTCGCCAACTAAGGGTACTTAATACGTTCCATTGCAGTCGGTTCACGGTTTATTTCTGAGACTTAATCAGATGCAGTTTCAGGGAACCGTTTACCCCGAAATAAATTTAAGCAGTTATGCCGAAACAGAATAAAGCGGATCTCCCATCGTCCACTGAGGAAGAGGTGTATGTCTTTACTCTCTTGGAGCACATGGGTTGTTCTGGTAAAGAGGCGGTTGCGTTCACCAAATCCTTATTCAACATGTTGTCTACCCCTATTCTTGAGCAAATCAAGTCCAGCCATATGCAATTAGAAGCAAAGATGGATGCGCAAAACAGTAGCCTGGAGGCAAAGATGGATGTGCAGAACAGTAGCCTGGAGGCAAAGATGGATAGTCTGGAGGCACAGAACGGTACCCTGGAGGCAAAGATGGATAGTCTGGAGGCACAGAACGGTACCCTAAAGGAGAAGATAGATGCTCAAAACAGTAGACTGAAGGCGGAAATGAGCCATTTACGCTGGTTTGTTGGAATCTTAGTTGCCGTGCTTGGGGGCGTGCTGGCAACGGTCGTTGCTCTGGTTGCGGGATAACCTCAGTATGCGTCTCGTGCATTGTTGGACGCGGTGACATGAGGCCTGCTGTGGGACCGAATGAAGGACATTCTCTTATCCTCCGACACCATCTGAAATCGGGGAGGTTCCCGAAATATCAGACGATTTTGTTTCGTTCCGACTGGAGCAATAAATCAGTTCCCGGACGGATACCCTGATTGAGTCTATTGGCAGCGGCGAAAAACATTGGTTCTCGGAGTCTGAGATAATCCGCAGCAATGGTCTCCCGGAAACTAAGCAGGAACGCAGATGACGACCTCCTTTACAGATGATCCAGAGGCAATGAGAATATGTCAGCTAAGCCGAAAATACTCTTTCACCGCCGCCTTGTAGAACTGAACGGCCTGAATGACCTCAGACTGTTCCACATGCTCATTGGGGGTGTGTGATAATTCACTGGAGCCGGGACCAACCTTCACCGCGGGAATCCCTTTTAGATAAATCCAGTCGCTTGCTGTTGGCGAACCCTGTGGTTTTGTTCCAGGGGCAGCGGTTAGACATGCTTTCACGATTGGCGCATCAATCTCCGTTGATACAGAGATGATCCGCTGGCTGTGAACTGTTACCTCGGATTGATGAACTGAGTTACGGATCATTTGAACGATTTCACCGTGCGTATAGGCGGGGGTAGTCCGGATGTCCAGATACATCGTACACAGATCGGGGATAACATTCCGGGCGGATCCTCCTTCAATGGTGGTCACATTCATGGTAATCTCTCCCAGTATGGGATGAACCCTGTCAAACGTAATTTCCAGTAACCGCCCTATGTCCTCCGCAGCGTTCAGGATTGCGTTTTCTCCAAGTGCATGGCGTGCGGCGTGCGCCGTCCGGCCTTTCGCATCAAGCCGCACCACCAGTAATCCTTTTTGTGCAACTACGGGAAGTATGTTGGTGGGTTCGCCGATCAGCGCGGACTGTGGGCGGGGCAGTTTTGTTGCCAGTAATTTCTGGAGTCCGTTATTTTCGTAATCGGTCTCTTCACATTCCGTAAGTGCGACAATGAGTTGTCCATTTTCCGGTATCCAGTTTTCAGCGGCCAGTTCCAGGAGTGCGGTGGTCATAGATGCTCCTGAAGCTTTTGCATCCGATGCCCCCCTGCCGTAAATTTTTCCGTCAACATGTGTGGGATCAAAGGGGGGGTAGGGATGTTCGGAAGACGGGGGAACAACGTCCAGGTGAGTCGCCAGGAGTAATTTATTTGGACCGTTTCCGATCCAGAAATACAGGCTGTTTTCGATACGTTCACTCTGGACACCATCACGATCCACATAGGCCTGCATGAAGCGGCAAATGCCATCCTCCCGTCCACTCAATGAGGGGAACTGAATCATTGAGTCCAAGAGGTCAAGCACAATTGGTTGGCGCATGGTTCTAGGGAATGATGGCTGTGGCGTACTGTTTTCGAATCAAATCGTCCGGCCCCAATATCCAGACACGCGGGACCCCCTTTTTCAGCGCACTGCGGGCGGTCTGAATTTTTACGGCCATTCCTCCACTGATCCATCCTTCCGAGATTCCGGCCTGTTCATCAGACGGGGAGCATTTTTGAAGGAGCGAGACGGAATCTTTTACGTCCCGTAGAACTCCGCCTGACTCGGTTACCAGCAAAAGTTCTTTTGCACGCAAAGCGACCGCCAGTTCACAGGCAACTGTGTCTGCATTCACATTGTAGCGTTGGCCAGCATCATCTACGCCGAGCGGGGCAATAATCGGGATATACGCCGTATTCAGGAGAGTTTTAATCAGGGTTGTATCAATGGATACGATTTCACCCACCCAGCCAAAATCAACTTTCTCCCCATCAATCTGCCATGGTTCGCGCCGACGCACCTTTACCGTCGAAGCATCTGCCCCGCTTAATCCAACGGAAAGGATGCCATAAGTAGATGCTTCGGCCACCAGCCGAATATTGAGTTCTCCCCTCATGGTCCATTCCGCAATTTTAAGATCTAGGTCTCCAGTTACCCGCCGTCCCTGAATGATCGTTGGGGTATGTCCGAGTTGCCTCGCTAAGCTGGTTGACTGAACTCCTCCCCCGTGGACAATCACGACATCGGTCGTAAGGGTGTTGATCTGATCCCAGAACTCCGTTAGATTGTCCAGGATCGCTCCGCCAATCTTAACCACAATTGGTCCGTTCATAGGAGATTCCAGGCTCGTTCCAGGATTGCTATTTGTGCGTGCAGCCTAAATTCAGACTGCAGTAGATGGATCGCCTGTGGGCTGTCAAGAACTGCATCCTCCGCCACGACCCCCCGACGAATCGGGAGACAGTGCATGAAGGCGGCAGTCCCCATATGGCGCTCTTGAACCTGCCACTTCTGATACTGATCACGTATTTTTTTTTCTGCGTCAGGGTTATCATAGCGTAATTGGCTCCCCCAGGCTTTGGCGTAAATAATATCTGCCCCTTTATAGGCAGCATCCTGATCCTCTGTTTCTGTCAGTGAGTAGCCGTGCTTTGAGGTATAGGATTCTGCAAGGCGTATAATTTCGGGATCCAGTTCAAACCCCTTTGGTCGTGCAATGGTAACCTGCATCCCAAGCCGCGCGGCCATTAAAAGTGCCGAATTCGGCACCGCATGTGCTAATGCACGAGGATGCCAGGTCCAGGAGAGAACAAAGCGCCGTCCTTTGACTTCATCCTGGAGGTGTTCCTGGATTGTCGCGGCATCTGCCAGGGCTTGACAGGGATGGTATAATGCAGATTCAAGGTTAATGACCGGTACCGCTGCTGCCTCAAGGATCTTTTTGAACCGTGCTTCGCTTTGATCAATTGCATAGTCGGTGCCTGTAGCAAACAGGCGTACGCCCAGTGCATCATAGTATCGTGAGAGGACGCCAATTGCCTCCCGTATATGCTCTACAGACTGGCCATCCATCCGGATCCCATCTCGCCATTCCATTCCCCATACGCCGGAGCCGGGGATAATGACCGAGGCCTGGGCGCCAAGCCGCGCCGCTGCCACTTCCATAGATGTACGTGTACGCAGTGAGGAATTAAAGAAAAGCAGTCCAAGGCTGCGAAGGGGGGGCGATCCATGTACGGATCGGGGGTGACGATAATGGTAGCGTGCACGGACTAATTGTGACTCCCATGTCTGGTCATCCTCAAGATGCCAGTCGAATAAATGTTGCAGTTCTGGATTAGACATGAGCAGTCGTCACTACATTCTTAAATGCTTCGGCGAATTCTGAAATGTGCTCCGCCTTTGTAATGAGCGGAGGCATCAGGCGCATCACATGCGGGTCAGCACTCCCGCCGGCCAGTACGCCGTGTTCACGCAAAGCCGGTAGAAGTTCACTGGATGGGATTTCCGTCCGGATCCCGATAAGGCATCCCCGTCCATGCACATCACGCACCAGAGGCTGGATTGCGGTTGCAATCTCATCAAAGATTTTCGGTGCTTGCTCCATGAGTCCATTGTGCTGAATGGATTCCAGGGTTGCAATGACGGCACTCATGGCAATCATGCCTCCACCGAAAGTAGATCCTTGATCTCCATATCTGACTTCATCAGAAAGTGAATCACTTAACAGCAATGCGCCAACCGGAATCCCGGATCCTAGACTCTTTGCAAGTGTGATCATGTCTGGAATGATCCCAAATTGTTCACTGATACTAAATGTGCCTGTACGACCGACACCCGTCTGTATTTCGTCAAAAATCAGGTGCACATCATGTTGGTCGCACAGTTTGCGCAGTCCCTGAAAGTAGTCACTCGCCCCCTCAACAATGCCGGCAATACTCTGAATCGGTTCAAGGAGCACGGCGGCGATATCGTGATCCTTGTCGAGGATTGAGGCGACGGACTCTAAGTTTCCAAATTCGGCAAAATAATGCGCCGATGCGAGGACATCCTTGAAAGGGGTTCGATAGGATGGATTCCATGTTGCGGCCAGACTTCCGAGAGTACGCCCGTGGAATCCGTTGGCAGTGGAGATAATACCGTTGCATCCGGTGGATTTTCTGGCGATCTTGAGTGCAGTTTCAATGGCTTCGGTGCCGGAGTTGCAAAAGAAAATCCGATGAAGCGGGGCCATTTCCGCAAGCAGCTGTGCTGCCTGTGCCCGGGTATCATTATAGACAACATTGGAATAGAAGAGGAGTTGTTCACTCTGTTTTTGAATTGCATGCACGACATGTGGAGGGCAATGGCCAAGTGCCGTTACACAATGGCCCCCGTAAAAATCCAGATAACGATTACCATCCGCATCCCAGACATAGCATCCTTGCCCGCGCACGAGTGCAACGGGCATTTTTTTATAGGTTGGAATGAGGAAAGTATCCTCATTCTTGATGATTTCCTGTGTGTTCATGGATGGGTTTGTGTGATGAGCCCGGTTTCGATGGGTAAGTCCAGCAACAGGTTCATATTCTGAATTGCCTGGGAGGCAGCACCGCGAAGCAGGTTGTCCAGTGCAAAACCAACCACAAGATGCTCACCTCGGACGACCCATCCGATGTCACAATACGGAGATCCAACTGCATATTGCAATTCGGGGAGTGTCCCCCGCCAAAGCCGAATGAGCGGATGAGGACCGTAGAGATGGATGAACCATTTTGCGATCTCGGGCTCCGGCAGGGGAGTCTCAAGTTGAATGGTTCCCCAAATACCGCGCGTCCAGGGGCCGGATACAGGGACCATTGCCAATTTAAATTGTGAATCTAAAAACTGTGAAATCTCGGCCAAATGCTGATGTTCAAGCACCTTGTAGGCACGGACATTTCCATCTCTTTCCGGGAAATGAGTCGTTGGCTTTGGGCGAATTCCGGAACCGGATGCTCCAGTGATTACCGTGATGGATATGGAAGCGCCTGTACAGCATTGATAGATGGGCCAAATACCCAGAAGCATTCCCGTTGCAAAGCAGCCTGGATTTGCAATGTAGCGGGTCGCATAGGGGGCAAAGAGTTCGGGTTGTCCATATTTAAATTCAGGGATCAGTTCTGGAGCAGGATGCTTTACCTTGAAGAGAGATTCAAACCGGGAGACATCCTTGAACCTGAAATCAGAACTCATATCAATGATGGATCCGTGATACCCATCATCAAGTAATGTTTTGATGCTCGCTGCTCCTTTTCCGTGTTCAGCGGCCACGAAAATCACATCAATATCGGAATAGTCAAATTCGGATACATCTGAGAATTGGATGTGTGGCTGCCCCCGAAGTACGGGATGTGCGATATCCAGTGATTTCCCTGCATAGGTTCGACTGGTAACGCTTATAAGCGAAGCCTGGGGGTGCTGAAGGGTCAGGCGTATGAGTTCCCGACCCACATAGCCGCTGCCATGAAGAATAGCTGTACGAATCATTTTTTTGCGTGTGCCTTGTGTGCAAGATATGCCTGCAGTCCACTGAGTTTGGAAAAACTGCGAGCATCCGGCCCATTCCATAAGGCACTTTCTTCACCATAGGTTGCTACACCGGTGTCAAACATAGAATAGGGGCTTTCGCAGCCTTGCACGGAAATATTCCCTTTGTATAGTCGAACAAAGACCGACCCGGTCACCACATTCTGGGATGAGTTCAAAAATGCTTCTATATCTCTCATTACAGGATCAAAATATTGTCCTTCATGGAGCAGCATTCCATAGAAATCACTGATATGGTCTTTCTGATGTCGTTGCCATTTGGTCAGGACAAGTTTTTCCAGCTCTCTGTGGGCAGTAATCAGAATCAGCGGGGCAGGGGCTTCAAATCCAATTCGCCCTTTGAGTCCAAGAATCGTGTCGCCAACATGAATATCCCGCCCGACTCCATGTCTGCCGCCGAGAGACGCTAGTTGGGTGATAAGTGTAACGGGAGGGAGTTCCTGGCCATTCAGAGTAGCCGGCAGTCCATTTTTGAATTCAATGTGCAGATCGCAACCACCTTCGGGGGCTTCAGCAGGAGATACGGTATTCGGATAGGCATCATCCGGTAATGGAACTTTTGTCCCCAGAGTTTCTTCTCCACCAATCGTTGTTCCCCACAGTCCATCATTAATGGAATATCGTGTGGTTTTCGAGGGGATTGAGATTCCGCGCTCACCAAGAAACTTGGTTGTATCCTCTCTGGTGAACCCACAGTCACGGATTGGTGTGATCAGTTCCATCTCATCGGCAAAGAGATGTACGACGGAGTCAAAGCGCACCTGATCATTGCCTGCTCCTGTTGAACCGTGGGCAATTGCTCTGGCCTTCATCTGCCGGGCAATTTTCACAACCTCAATTGCCTGCACTACCCGTTCTGCGCCAACACAAAGGGGATAAACCCCGCCACGCAAGACATTTCCCATAATGAGAAACTTCAGATAATCATCATACAAGTTCTGGCGGGCATCAACATGAAAATGTTTTTCTGCCCCCAGTTGTCTGGAACGAGCCCTCAAAGCCGTTTCATCCAGAGATGCTCCCGTATCAACAGTTACTGTAAATACGGGCTCACCGTATGTTTCGCGCAGGTATGGGACGCAAAAAGATGTGTCCAGGCCCCCGCTGAAAGCTAGTACGATTCCCATTTGATCTCATTTTTTAAGATAACCAATCTTTTTACGCGTGGAGACAATCCTGGATCAATTACGACTCCAAACCATAAGCAGGGTTGTGCAGTGAGTGATTCAGGTCCTGTGACCGGAACTGCGCAATCTCTTAAATTGGAGTACAGATCTTACATTCCCGGTCGTTGTTGAATTTACCTGGATGCCCAGAATGCAAAGATAATGTTTGAACTTAAGGTTTTGTCGGAGCCGAACATTGTCTCCACCGCGCAGGTCCCGGACGATTTTTCATTATCCTATTCACCTGCCAGAGCGCAGGCCACTGTCCTTTCGGATGGATTTGGCCGTATACATCATTACCTGAGGATTTCGCTGGTTGAACACTGCAATCTGAGATGCAGTTATTGTATGCCGGAGGAGGGACTGGAGTGGACATCTCACGAAGAATTATTAACCGACGGAGAAATTATCCGCTTGGCACGAATTTTTGTTGGGAAGGGGGTAAAGAAAATCCGTTTGACGGGAGGCGAGCCGCTACTCAGGTCGGGAATTGGGAAGATCGTTGAAGAACTGGGGGCTTTGCCTGGGCTTCAGACGCTTGCAATGACGACCAATGCACTGCTCTTAAAGCGTAAACTGCCTGCACTGCGGGCGGCCGGCATGAACTTGATCAATATAAGTCTCGACACATTACAGCCTGATCGGTTTAAGGAAATTACTCGTCGGGATGGCCTTGGACTTGTGTTAGAGGCCATTGACCATGCGATTGAACTGGGGTATTCGCCACTTAAGGTCAACTGTGTTGTGATGCGGGGAGTGAATGAGGATGAGATAGTTGATTTTGTTGAGTTCACTCGCAGACGGCCGATTGAAGTCCGGTTCATTGAGTTTATGCCTTTTGACGGCAACCGGTGGAATGAGGATAAATTGGTTCCCTACAACGAAATGCTCCGCATGATTCGTCGGGTATATCCAATGGAATCTCTGCACACCAGCCGCAAAGAAACCGCGAAGATGTACAAAGTATCGGGTTTTCTCGGGCGGATTGGCTTCATTACATCAATGACAGATCATTTTTGCGAGGGATGCAATCGTCTCCGCATCACCGCTGACGGTCATCTGAAAGTATGCCTGTTTGGGCGATCCGAGGTCAATCTGCGAGGTGCAATGCGAGGAGGCGCAGAGGATCAGGATCTACTGGAACTTATCAGTACAGCGGTGGGGGGCAAACACGCCCGGCATGCCGGGATGCATCTTATTGCGGCCTCAAAAAACCGTCCCATGATCACCATAGGAGGATAGATTCCGGACATTTCGATTATGATTGTATCCCCTCAATCTGTATATTTGAATGCAAAGGAGGGAGTCATGACAGGTCATGACGGCGATAGGATTGCGTTGCAGTATATAAAAGCATGCAAGTTATTGAATGCGTAAGGCAATCATCGGACTCAAGTAGGTGATCACTGAGTACTATGGACGCTGGAGAAATTATGACATTGGCAAGAGGTGAAAATGTTTATACAACCGGTGCTCCGCCGTGCATTGGAATTGGCCTGAAATGGTCAGGTGAGGAGTACAGTACGGCATTGCAGGGCCCGGTGGCTGCAGTCTTATTTGATGATGTGGGAAAGGGCGAAGCGGAAGAGATGTTGAGTGGGTTCACCGATACTCATTTTGATCAAGCTCGCCTAGACCGCATTTTTACAGATTCAAGGTATCCAAAGCCATGGCAAGCAGGAGAGGCGATTGCAGAAGCCTGGCTGGTTGCTCATCGGAACTGTTATTTTCCATGGTCAGTAAAGCGTGACATGCGGAAACAGGGGTCCAGCCTTCCAGGGGCAGATCTGGTTGGTTTACATGTTGACGCTCATGGTAATTGCATAGCTTTTGGTGAAGTTAAGACATCTTCGGAAGAACAGTATCCACCAAGGGTGGTGTACGGTGATGAAGGCCTCAGAAAGCAACTCAAAGATATTCGTGACAACACTGCTGTACGGAATGATCTGTTTCGATATTTAGCTCACCGAGCTGTGCGGGCTGACTGGAAAGAACGCTTTCAAGAAGCGGCTAAACGATATTTAGCCAATCAGTCCGATGTTCGAATGTTTGGATTCCTGGTACGGGATGTCTCACCAAATGAGATGGATTTAAAGGGGACAGTCCGCGATATCGGCCGGAATTGTCCAGGCAGTATGGTGATAGAAGTATTCGGCCTGTACATACAAGGTAATATGAAAAGATGGGCGCATTTTCGTATCGTCTGTCACACTATTCATTTAACCTCAATTCACATGTACAAAAAGGTTTATTTCGGGCTGGATGCCCACAATCACAGTTGCGTTCTCGCAATAATGGATCAGGATGGAGTCCTGGTCTCTAATGAGGGGTTCGGAACCTCGGAAGCTCGGCTGATTCACGCCGTGTCTTCAATCCGGGCTCACCACAAACTCTTGGCCGTGGAAGAATCGTCCCTGGCGGGTTGGATCGCGACGACGCTGCGCCCCTATGTGACGGAGTTAATCGTTTGCGATCCCCGGCAAAATGCGCTGATCAGCCGTAGCGGGCACAAGGATGACTTCGCAGATGCGTTTAATCTCTGTCGACTGCTTCGCCTGGACGAATTGTCTCCGGTCTATCACGCCGATGAGTCCCACCGTATAGATTTTAAAATTGCGGTGCAGCAGTATTTATCGTTCCGGGAGGAGCATGCCAAGCTGAAACGGCAGATCAAGGCGAAATTCCAGCAGGCTGGAATTGTTCGTACGGCGGGCATCAAAATTTATAACAAGACGCATCGGGATCATTATCTCAATCAGTTATCGACGGATACGCGGCGAGAAATCGTTCTGAACCTGTATGAATGTCTGGATACAACGGGCAAAATGCGAAAAAAGGCTCGTGAATCTATGATCAAACTGGGAAAACGCTATCCGGAGATCCAGCAATTCATGCGCGTGCCCGGTGTTGGAATTGTCGGAGCTCATGTATTCAGTGCATTTATTCAGACCCCGCACCGGTTTGCGACCAAACAGCGACTGTGGAAATACTGCAGGCTTGGCATTCGTGAACAGAGCAGTGCCGGGAAGCCATTGGCGTATAAACGACTGGATTCTTCTGGATCAGGAATCCTGAAGTCCATCAGTTATCAGTGCTGTCTGTCTGCGCTGCGCACCAAGGATCCGAACGAAGTTTCATTATTCTACGAAGCTTCCTTCCAACGCACGGGGAACAAAACCCACGCGCGGCTCAATACACAGCGCAAGGTACTGGCGGTTCTTTGGACCATCTGGAAAAACAATGTAGATTATAACCCCAAACTTTTTTATTCACCACCTAAATCCGCGGTGACCGCGCAGTCTGTGACGAATTCATAGTGCTTTGCAACGGATGCTTGCGGATCCGGGTAGCCGGGATATGCTCCAACTGGGATTTTAACTCCAATCTACGGAAGTTCTATACGAGGTTAGCAGCCCGGCCTTTTTGCCCAATAAGACATTAGAGCCCAAATTGGGACTCTCCCAAACGAGTCTGGCAATCGTATGAATGCTTTTTTTTACCCGTCTAAGAAGATTCGCATCAAAGCAGACCTTAAGTTCAGCACAGACATGAATTCTTCCTGGTAACAGGCTACACGAAAATATCATCACGGAGGATGCGCCCTGTAAAATTTCGTTCATTTTGCAGTAGAAGGGGAGGTGCGTACGAAACTTATCTTTTCAAACGAG
>JAJECE010000036.1 GCA_022822185.1 Rhodothermales bacterium
CTCGGCGGTCTCAGGGGTCGGCTCCACATAATCCAGAAATGGATACACACGCTCAATCCTGTATACATCATACCTCGCGGCCTTTCGATCAAAGCCGGATAGATTTGTTTTCGCCGCTGTTTCTCCAATTGGAATTCCCGGAGCAAACTGCACCACAACAACATGATCCATGAAGTCGGGCTTCCGTTCCTGTGCGGAGGCCACATGCGAAAACCCAAAGAAGAGCAGAATGAACAGGAAGGTTTGACGGAGTTTATTATTGGTCAACATGATTAAGTATTGCCGGGTTCGTTGAAAATTCATTTGAGCAACGGATATGTGGTGGAGATTATTTTCAGAGATCATGTATTGTTCGTCCATGAAAAATGCCTCCCCGCTGAAATTTTGGTCAAATTTCATTCACTTTGGCACACGCAGCCACCAGAAAGAAGTACCTTTCCACGGTAAGGGGGATGCGTCATTGTTAGTTGGAGTATATGAAGCTTTGCAGGGGTATAAGGTAGTGTTTTTTGGTTTGACTGTGTCGTTTTAGTGCTCGGAGCAGTCCCTATCACTGCCAGTCCTGTGGAATGGCGTTGAGTGAGTTCTCTTCAATGTCCAGGCATGCCGCGGCAATTCATCGCTGGCGCTGGTTCGAGTTACACCATCGGGTAACTCTGCGGGTCGTGTGTACAAGTCCGCCGTTGATGCTTTCAATAATGTTTGTGGTTCGGAGCCGATCCCGCAGTAATTTCGCCACCCCCAGTTTATGGAGCGTCAGCGTTTCTTCCAATCCTTCTTGTAAACTGGACGCCGCCTTGGGCTATCTGTCACAAGATTTAAACTCGTAACATTGGTAGAACCTGAACTGTTTTCATGGCCGGTTCCAGGGTCTTCACATCGGTCGTATTTCCAGGGAAACAGTTCATAGGTCACCGGGAGTCCCTCGTGGGTTTGCACCAGTACAAGAACCACTTGCACCCGGTGCGGCTTTCCATCCTTGCTGAAGCCTTTTTGCGAAGTTCATCATCGTTCTCACTCGCAAAACTGAGCGTGGTCACATCAAAAAACAGAACATTGAGCTTGCCTCCGAGCATTCCAATGGTTTCGTCCGACACCAGACGTTTCAAGTGCTTAATCCGGTCCTCGGTCACGGCATCCATCATGCGATAAAATTTTTCCACCGGAACCTCCACGCCGGCATCCTTGGACATCTGCCGGGAATGGGCCCGTTTACGGTCTCCAGGGGCGGCCAGACGCAGGAGTACTGCCTGCTTGAACAGGCGGCGAGACATCTCCTGCCGACTGCCAAAGACGCGGGCAAATCCAATTTGATCATACAGCAGAGCAGATCCATGGTTTCGTGGAAGCCCAGGCATAGCCGGCGAAGTTCCTCCAACTTCCGGGCATCTTTGATTACCGGCGGACCGGAATCCTGGGGGGCATTGCGTGCGACAATGACGCGCTCTGCATACGACTCCGGCGGAAACATGGAAAATTTCCGTTCTTCCACAAGTTTCTGCATTTCCAGTTCGGCCAATTTTTCCAGAGCCGGGATGGGCTCGGGCAGGACGC
This sequence comes from Rhodothermales bacterium, assembly GCA_022822185.1. Classification (GTDB taxonomy): domain Bacteria; phylum Bacteroidota; class Rhodothermia; order Rhodothermales; family Bin80; genus Bin80. The sequence continues at coordinate 1,555 of JAJECE010000036.1, forward strand.
TTCCCATATGCCGGAGGATACGCTGTCGGGGCTGCCCCTTCTTGTTGCAGTAGCTTTCCACAATCTGTACCGCAATGTTTTGGGTGGTTTATCGTTTAACTGTTCGGATAAACATGAGATTTGTGAGAGGGTAGGATACGGAATATATATCTTAAAAAGATTTTTGAACACTACAAATGGAGTAAAAAAATCCGCTCATAGAGCGCGGGAACAGGATTAAAAAAATATCGCCAAACCGTCGAAGTCAAGATTCAAGTGCTCACACCGCCAAATGATCCCCCTTGCTCCCATAAATATAATTGGGAATGTCAAGTAGCCGGAGGGAATTTCACACTCCGGCTCTCACAGAACTGTGCGTGAGCCTCCCAACTCACACGGCTCCTACCATGCAGCCGTTGGATATTGAGTAAAGGTAAACCATAAAAGAATTCCCAGTGCACAAATAGACCGGAATTTTGTCGAGCAATCCTCCCTAATCTGGATTCCCATTCGGTAAACTTGCAGGTGACTTTCACGCGAACTCAGTTCGGAGGCTTTTGTTGTCTAGCCAGGGGATTGGCAGATTTACTTTGTGGTAATCGGCATTCATGAGGAGGGGGTTGTGAACTCGCCGGGGATACTGAACGATAATTTCTTTTTCTGTGAGATGGATTTTGGCTCGTTTTGGGATCAATTCCCTGTACAGGGTCCGTGTTTCGGCGAGTTCTTTTCGTTCCCCGACACGTATTCCGAGGAGTCGGTACAGCAACCCGGCAATGAGGGTAAGTTGTAGATCCACATGGATTTTCATGGGAACGGTTGCACTCAAGGCATCCATATGAAAGAAGTCAATGGTATCACTGATCACATTTTCGATCATCATTCGGCGGGCATAGCGGTCAATGATCTTGGCGGGGGCTGGCTCGGTTTGATTGGTAATCAGAAACATGAGTTGATCCCGTCCTAGTCCGTCAATGGCAAGTTGACGGACTTCATCGGGGTATCCTTTCATCCTCACTTTCTGCTCCAGAACACGCGGATGGCGATACTTGCGTCCAATGTTGGTCAAGGTGATGGAGCTCCGCTGATTGGCAGGTTGTTCCCGTGCGGCCTGGATCATGGATTTATGCCGTTTTCGCAGCGTAATAAAGCCGATCTTCTGCGCATGGATCTTGGCCAGTTGGGCATAGGTCGTCACTCCACTGTCAAAGACCAGTTCGCTCGGTAGAGAACCGGTCCGTTGCTTCCGATCCTCAATGAAATAGTGGATGGCCATCGAATGATCTTTTTTGTGTACGGTGGTGTTTGCGTAGGTGAAGATGCGTGTGGAGGCATCTCGGACCAGGAACGTGAGAATGCCCAGTTGTCGGCGACTGCGTTTGCTCACATAATGTTTTTCTATCAACGCCTGATCTCCATGGTAGGGGATGGTATGGAAGTCCAGATCAGAGGACTCTCCTTTTTCTTTCAGTCCTGGATCAAGCTGCGCGGCGGCATCAAACCATGCGTGTGTAAACTCCTGGGTAAAGTGGGGATCGCACCGTCCGGTATATTCGGTGAGCGAGGAGCGTTTCGGGATTGCGTTGAGTCCGGCAAAGAGGGCTAATCCTTCATCCAGGGCCTCCGACATGACACGGGAAGGTCGCCCGATCCCCCAGAGTTTGAGTGCCAAAAGGGATCGAACCATGTGGGGGGCCGGGATCTTGTCGGATCCTGGAAAATCTTTGACCAATGCGTCCATGTCCATCTGAACCAGATCCGGCATAAACAAAAAGAGTCCTCCGCAGGAGGTCGTGAATGAACGGGGAGACAGATCCAAGGTAGCGACATCTGTTGGCGGGGCCTTGATCGGCTTCGGTTGTTTGGGTCCACGCGGTAGCGAGGGCAAGCCTGCGGCTCGGAGGACCTTACTGATGTAGGAGGGACTCGCCGAGCGCCCTTCCTCTTCCAACAGCTGCTGAATCTCATAAATGGAGACCTTCTGAGTTTTGCGTAACTCCAGAATGCGTGCACGTAACGAGTCCGGGGCAGGTTCTTTTTGGGAGTTGGCAAGAAGAAGGACATGTTCGGATTTTTGCGGAATTGACAGCAGAGGTTCTTGAAGGTCCCCAAGGTGTAGCCAAATTTTTGGGCAACGTCCTTCCCTGGGGTGCCGTTGAGATAGAAATCTCTCAGGGCTTCATACTCCCGCTGGTTTTTATCCGATGGATGTTCGAAGAAGGTTCTATAAATAGTCATAGATATTAGGTGTCTAGACATGGTTTTGTCGGAAACACAAGGTAAGAACTGAGAAATATGTACGATTCTCGGATGCGGAATTATGGGATACTCACGGTTTACGCCGCCTTGTGTCGAAAACGAAAGACCTTCCGTGGGCGAAGTCGTGAGTTCAGCGGGAAGCCGGATGCGGATTTCCTGCATGGTGTCTAGGGACAACTAAAGACCGACCGACAGGCGCACCATTGCCATATTCAGTTTCTGGGGATCCCCGACCTGGAGGGAAATCAGGTTCAGAACAATTTCATTCTCAATAAATCGGGTCAGCCCAAATACGTACGCAACCTCTGGATAGAGTTTGATGGGGCCGAGCTTAATCATCAGGCCTCCACCGATCTCCCCCGCGTACGAGAGGGCCTTGAGGTCATTGCTTAGTTCCCGGTCGGTGTTGGAAGGAATCCGGAATACCGGACCTGCAAAGACATATGGACTCACCACCGGGGAGGGCAGTCCGAGTCGCAGGATCAGGTAGATCTCAATGAGTGAGACATCAAAATTTTTCTGAATGGAAGGGTAGTTTGCCTGAACTCCGTCAAACAGCTTTCCGGCGGCCATATATCGTCCGCCGCCGCGGAGGGCCGCAGCCGGGCCTAGTGGAACCTCAACCCAGGCACCTACATGCCATCCGGTCTGGCTCTCAAATTTCGTTTCCAGTTCATTGAGATCAATATCATTTAGGCGCTGGAAATTCCCGCCCACACTCACGCCGAAGTTTTGCGCAAGCGAACCGGCGGCGAATAAGGATCCAACAAAGAGGGTAGTGATTAGACGAATCATGTATATTTCTTAAGATTAGGAGTGCAACCTTATGTTTGCTATTCGGGTTTCCCTTGAACCTTATCAAAGTTCATTATGAGAATTGGAATTACTTGTTATCCGGTTTACGGAGGGAGTGGGGTTGTGGCCACTGAACTCGGCAGAGCGCTGGCGGCCCGTGGACACGAAATCCACTTCATTGCCTATTCCCTCCCCTTCCGTCTTAGTAAAGTTACGGAGAATATATACTTTCACGAAGTGAGTGTGAATCGGTATCCCCTTTTTGATTTTCCACCCTACGCGCTTTCTTTAACAAGTAAGATGGTAGATGTTGCAAAGTACGAAGCATTGGACCTGCTTCATGTGCACTATGCGATCCCGCATGCAACCAGCGCTGTTCTGGCACGTGATATCCTTGAGAAGGAGTCACGGTCACTTCCCGTGGTCACGACGCTGCATGGAACCGATATTACGATTGTCGGGCAGGATGCATCCTACAGCCCCGTCGTGACCTATTCGATCAATGCATCGGACGGCGTGACGGCGGTGTCTGAGTTCTTACGGCAGGAAACCTATGATGCGTTTGATGTGGAGGCTCCGATTAAGGTGATTCCGAATTTTATTGATACGGAGCATTTTCGGCGGCTGGAGCAAGATCATTTCAGATCCGCAATCTGTGCCCCCAAACAAAAAGTCGTTGTGCATGTGTCTAATTTCCGCCGTGTAAAGAATGTCTCTCATGTCGTGGAGGTTTTTCACCGGATCCTTCAGGAAGGGTTGTCTGCAAAACTTCTTTTGGTCGGCGATGGCCCGGACCGCTCCAATGTGGAGCAACTCACGCGGGATCTTGGAATTCAGGAAGCCGTACGGTTTCTTGGGAAGCAGGATCCGGTACAGGAAATTTTGTCGATTGCGGACTTGTTTCTACTTACCAGTGGATCTGAGTCGTTTGGGCTTGCGCCACTAGAGGCAATGGCCTGCGGTGTACCGGTGGTATGCAGTGACGTGGGCGGATTGCCGGAACTCGTGCAGGGCAGTGAGGCCGGCTACCTGTGTCCCTTAGGGGATATGGATTCATTTTCGAAGGCATGCATGAAGATATTGACCGATGATTCATTACACAGGAAGATGGCGCGATATGCCAGAGACTATGTGGTCCGTCATTATGATACGCACAAGATTGTTGTGCAGTATGAGGAGTATTACGAGGAGATTATCCGAAAGGTGACTGCATGAAAATCGAAGAGCATCCCCAAAGGACTCCAGTGTGCTCAAATATCGGCGGGTTGCAGAGGAACGGACTTACCGGATCCCGCATAGACATCTGAGTGAGACTATCTCAGGTTGAATCCGGCAGGTCTAAATCTTTGTGAGGAATGATTCGGTCATAGGTAACAAAGGAAAATCCCTCATGTGCGTCCTCGTGGCTGAGGGAAAATTCAGTTCCGATCAAATGCTCATAAGCCGGAAAAAAAGTGTCCCCTGCATAGGCACCGTCAATGAGGGTTAGCTCCAGACGGTCCGCCCAGTTCAGAGCCTCCGCGTAAATTTTTGCTCCACCTGCGATGAAAACCTTTTCATCGCCCTTTACACGATTTAGCGCGGATTGCATGGAGGGGCATAATTCAATCTCAGGATGGATGGATGAATTCAGGTTTCTGGTCAATGCCAGCGTTCGCCGCCCCGAAAGGGGGCTGCCGAAGTCGCGGATCAGCCCTTCGCAGGTGATCCGCCCCATGATCATTGGGGACCCGTACGTCAGGCGCTTGAAACGCTTCATGTCTTCCGGCACATGCCAGGGAAGACGGGTCTTGCGGCCGATACACCGGTTCTCACGGGCCAGTGCAGCGATGACGATGACTAAAGGACGTATTACATGCTTTCCCAATACTCTTCCGGCATATCCTGGGCTAGACTCAGAGCACCTTCGGCTCCGCTGAACAGCGGGTCATCAATGGGGGAGATGGTAAAGTGTCCGTACTCTTCGAGGGCGGAACTGATTGCTTTTGCAAGGCCATGGATCTGGCTTCCGCCGCCAGCTAAATAGATGTTATTTCGCACCCGTTCCTGGAGCATTGGCTCATAGCCACTCAACAAATCAATGAGCGTCTCCGCAATCGCGGGCACCAGCGAGTCGCAGGCCCGGTGGACTTCCTCGGTGATGTCATGTACTTCAAATTTGCCAGCAATGGGCAGCCGGACTCCGAACTGATTGGATGCCTCGGATACACTTCCATATTTCTCTTTGATTTCCCGAACAAACGTCTCGCTCAGAGGTGAATTTGGGAAGCGCTCTGAAAGGAGACTGAAGAGTTGTTGATCAATATGATCGCCTGCGGTACGCAATGAGCGCTGATCCTCTTCGCCGGGCATGGTCCCGTGCATCACACAGAAATCAATCGTACCCGCACCGATGTCAATGATGCAGGTATTATTGAGTGCACCGAGTCTGTATGCGACTGCAAAGGGTTCGGATACCAGCATCAGCGTATCTGCCCACTCTCCCACGGCATTGCGTATCGCAAGTTTGTTGACCCGCAGGGCTTCCGCAGGAACGCCGACGGCTGCATAAATTTTCTGTCCTTCTTCCGGCTGGGCAAGTTCAATCAAGTGGCTGATCAGTTCTCGGACGGCTTTTTCATCCGTGGAGGTTCCATCCCGGATGACCCCGTATTCCAGAGGGCGGACCAGGTTGACGGAGTTCCGGTTTTCGATGGCATCTATGCCGACAAGGACATCCCGTTTGAGCATCCTGCGTGCAACGAAGTCACGGGGCCAGCCTACATAGCTGTGTACCCAGTTGCGCCGGCCATTGCTGGCCGCAACGGCGCTTCGTGATGTTCCTAGATCAATTCCGATATGCAGAATTTCGTCTGATGCGTGAGAAGTGTTTGACATACTCTAGTTTAATTTTTAGGTTGGGTTCCCCTCCTGTTCGGAAATATACGAGAGAATTCCAGATTCAAGGCCACGAACGAGTTGTTTACGGTATTCAATGTCCATGAGATGCTGCTCTTCTTCCGGCATGGAGAGGGCAGTAACTTCCGCTAAGACCGCAGGTACATTTGAATTCATAAGCACAACAAAAGGGCCCGGGCGGGTTCCCCAATCGACAAGATTGGGGTTGAGTTCCCGCATCTTCGAAATCATGGCGCTTTGAATATGGGAGGCCAGTCGACGACTGTCTTCCACTTTTACGGTACGCCCCACGGTTTCAAGATTGCTTTGCCATTCCCCCACACTGTATCCGGAATTGGAATTTTCCATCTCCGCAATCGCTTCTACCCGTGCGTCACCGCGTGGACTGAAGTAAAACGTTTCAATCATGGCCAGTGTATCTACGGGAACTGAATTCACATGAATGGAAACAAACAGGTCTGCCTGATTTTCCTGTGCGAGTTCAGTTCTGCGTTTGAGACTCACGCTGATATCCTTCTGCCGGGTCAGAATAACATTAAACCCGTGTGCTTTCAGTCTTCTTTCCAGTCGCAGTGCCAGATCCAGTGTAATCGTCTTTTCCATTAAGCCGGCCTGCCCTACAGCGCCGGGATCATGGCCTCCGTGCCCAGGATCAATCATAATCGTCCGCACACTGAGTCCATAGATCTGCGACAGAACCGATGCATCAATCAGGGGATCCTCCTCGGTAATCTCATTCATGGATGCACGCACCTGCTCTTCGGGGGAAAGAAGTTCTTCAACGGAGCTGACGGGGCTGGACGCAGTTTTTTCCTCTGGACCACCCAGGAAAAATCCGATTGTGAGCGCCATTAACAGGATCATGACGGTAGGCTTTGCTGTTTTTCCCGACACGGACACCTCCCGTCCGAGGAGCCTTTGATTCTCCTCATAGACATCCTGAAGTACAGTCTTTTGGTGTTTGTTCGGTTTCCGTGATGTCATGATTGAACCATGGCTTCAGTTAGACAGCAACGGGTGCTTTGATGGCCGGATGGTGCTGATATCCCCTAAGAGCAAAGTCCGCATACGTATACTCAAACAGTGAGTCCGGTTTTCGGGAGATATCTAGAGCAGGGAGCGGATAGGGTTTGCGCTCCAGTTGCTTTTTCACCTGATCAAGGTGGTTCAGGTAAATATGTGCATCGCCGATGGTATAGATGAGGTCCCCTGGCTCCAGGTCTGCCTGATGAGCAACTAAGTGTGTTAAGAGTGCATACTGGGCGATATTGAAGGGGGCTCCGAGAAACAGATCGTTGGAGCGAATATAAAGCTGACAGGACAATTGCCTGCCGATGACCGAGAACTGAAAAAACATATGGCAGGGAGGGAGCGCCATCCGCGGGAGCTGTTCCGGGTTCCACGCGCTCACAATATGCCGCCGGCTCCATGGTTTCTGTCTTAGAGATTCTATGACCGATGCAATCTGGTCTATACCGGAAAAAGAGCGCCACTGTTTGCCATATACGGGCCCCAGATCGCCCCACCGCTTTGCAAACCCGTCTTGATGGCGGATCTGATCCTCAAACTCACTCTGATAGGCGGTCCATTCATCGGAGTCAGAGGATGGTATCTCAAGGTTCTGATGTTGCAGATAATTTTTGAGTGGCCATGCGGTCCAGATCGAAATTCCCTGATCTACCAGCGGCTTAATGTTCGTTGAGCCGGACAGGAACCACAGAAGTTCGCATGCAAGTCCTCGAAACCATACCCGTTTCGTGGTACAGATCGGGAACCCTTCTTGGAGCGGGAACCGCATCTGGTATCCAAAAACACTGATTGTACCGGTCCCTGTGCGGTCGAGACGCTCGTGCCCATGACGCAGGACATGGTGCAATAGATCCACATAAAGACGCATCAGATGAAGTCCTTGTGACAAACTACGTTTTACGGCAAAGTGGCAGGGTCGCTCCAGTAAGTTCAAAGATAGTTCAGTTTTCCAGAACCGTTGTACTCATCTGGATAAAAGAGATGTACTGCCCCAGGTTTGTTGTTTGCAGCGATTTGCAAATATTAGAATGGAATCATTCCCATGTGCCATGGTTCAAAATGGCAATTCGGTCTCAAAATGGGGGTGTTCTCTGAATCGGGGTTCCCACTTCTTCAAACAAAGGGACACAATTTCTTTGGGAATTATATCTATCAGTAACAACTTACTGCATAGTCTTTTTGGTGCTTCATCACCCGTTGCCCGGTTGCAGGTTTGCGCTCCGCAATGACAGGTCAACCATAGGCTCCACAACCCGTTCGGCACAATTCGTGCCAGGACGCCATCCCCGACGCCCGGATATTTACGGACGCATTCGTGTCCGCATTCGCCTGGTACCCGCATGCCAGACATAGAAAATCGGACTGCCTTTGCCGATTCTTTGCGTTCACACAGGAACACTTGCTACATGTCTGTGATGTATAATGCGGGGGTACCTTGATCACCACGCCTCGCTCCCGCAGGAACTGCTCCAGTAT
>JAJECE010000126.1 GCA_022822185.1 Rhodothermales bacterium
ACCTGAATCTGATACCCTGTAATGGCGGCACCGTTATTCGCAGGTGCCCTCCAGGAAAGATCAATCCGGGTTTGCCCGGAAGCCGTTGCGGTCAAATTCGTGGGCGCATCCGGCGCAGAGATCGCCTGCGTCGTTGCAGAGACCTCATTGGAGGGTGCGCCGGTACCAATACGATTGATTGCAGAAACGCGGTAGTAGCGCGTCGTTCCTTCGGTAAGCCCCTGATCCGTGTAGGTTGTCTTATTATTTCCGGTGTTCTCCTCCAGAGGATCGTCCGGCCAATTTGTCCCATCCGCGGAACTCTCAATTTGATACCCCGTAATGGGGACACCACCGTTATCATTGGGAACCGTCCAGGAAAGAACGATCCGGGTCGGTCCGGAAGCGTTTGCCGTTAAATTCCTGGGCATATCCGGGGCACTGGCATCCGTCGTTGCAGAGGCCACATTGATGGCTGGAAGACCTACGCCAGTGGAATTAATGGCAGCGACGCGGTAATAATACGTCGTGCCTGCATCAACTACCCCATCTATAAAGGTTGTACCAATCCCGGAATTCGGTACAAGTTCCCTCCAAGGAGCCTGGCCATCAAGGGATCTCCAAATGCGGTAGCCCGTAATGTCCGATGTACCACTGCTACCGGGAGTTGTCCACTCAACAGTGATCTCATTGCGCCCGGTAGCCGTCGCAGTCAGGCCGGTCACATAACCCGGTCCACCCGTTGTTGCGCTGGCTATATTAGAAAAATCGCTCCTTTCGTCATCGCTATTAATGGCCTGGACGCGGTAATAATACGTTGATCCTGACGCAATCCCCATGCCCATTCTTAAGTCAGTAACAAACAGATTTGTAACAAGCTCTGAAGACAAAGAAATCCAATTATTTACTCCATCGGCAGAATACTCTACATGGTATCCCTTAATCGCTGATCCACCGTTGTCGTCTGGAGCCCTCCAGTAAAGATTAATAATGGTAAGTCCTCCGAATGCCTCTAAATACGATGGCCGATCAGGAGGATCAACATTAGGACTGATCATCATGTGAATTCCGTCGGATCCCCCCGCATTCGTGGGGGCATCCGTCCGGTTACCGTCATCATCTAATGAATGCTCTGATGGGATGCCACCTGAATTCCCATACTCCTTGAATATCGTGGGGAGATCCTGGGACAGGGCAATCTGATTGCGGCTCTCGACCAAATTCTGAGAGGGAGCCAACTGCAAATTTCCGTATCCCTGTGCCCATGCTCCTATTGGAAAAACCAGTAGGATTAACAGCAGGAAGTGTACACTGTTGAATGTCAGATGACAAAAATGGGGGGCAAAGTTCAGTCTCATTGCTTAATTAATTTTGGTTTATCCGAAAGGGCAGAAACGGCCAGATGCCTGCCATTCACACAATCCATCAGCCCTCAACCCTAATTTACGATCCATGACATCTTTATGCAAATTCCCGAACCACAATCTGCAGAAGCACCCGGTAATGATTTTTTTGAGTTCCGTGTCGATGTTTTTCAGAATACAGAAGTCTGCCGTGTCTAGGGACATGCCGGGAAAATCAATACGAGCAGATATGGATGTGTGAAACAATCCCGATCAATCCCTCATGCCGGTGCGAAATTCTCAAATGGATTCTTCATGTCAACCAAAAATCTGCCGGGAGCTTTGCCTTGTATTTTTGCATAACAAACACCCTCGATATCCTCCAATCCAATGGTCCCCATGAATAACTGATCCACCTCCTGTTCAGGAATGATTGCCTGCAGCCGCTGCCAGGCAGCCTCACGATCCTGCATAGATGCAGTGTTGGAATCAATCCCCGCAAGCGTAACACCACGAAGAATAAACGGATAGACGGTTGTCCTTAACTCCGCGCCGGCCACATTCCCGGAGGTCGCAACACATCCATGCCGTCTCACCTTCGTCAGAGCTGCCGCCAGTCCCCCTCCCCCCACCGTATCCACCACCCCATCATACACAGCATGCTCCAATGGCCGGCCGGCATGGATCCGACCCATCGTTTTTAATGCTCCCAACCCTTTGAGTTTATACCATAAATATGAACTGTCACAAGATGCAATCACGGCGTATCCGAGGCGATCAAGCAACTTGACCGCAATCATGCCTACGCCCCCTGATGCACCGGTAACCAAAATCTCTCCACGCTTGATCCCGTTCCTCTGCAGGGCCATGACACTCAGCATCGCCGTGAGCCCCGCCGTACCCAATATCATGGATGTACGCGTACTCATCCCCTCAGGCAGTTTCAGTAAGTATTCAGTCTCTATGCACTGTAAAGTTGAGTACCCTCCACTGAATGACTCGCCGAGCCCTCCGCCGGTCAACACAACTTGACTCCCTGGCGGATAAGATTTGAGATCCGAGTCTAAAATGGTGCCCGCCAGATCAATTCCAGGCACAAACGGAAACGGTGCCCGGACGATTTTACCCGTGCCCGTAACCGCCAGTGCATCTTTATAATTAACTCCTGAATACTCTACGGCAACCCGTACGGGACCATTCCCAGCCGGAATGTCCTGCCCGCGTGCCAACGAACACTGCCCCGGGGCCATCAGGACGAGTGCTTTATGCGGATTTTCCATGAATGAACTTATTTGTGATGCGGCGTACCATTTTGCAGAGGGCTGAGCACCTTACTCCCATGCGCTCCCGCCAGATCCAGAATACATTCTATCATTTACGCCTCATGGCTGCCCTTGCGGTAAGCCTTGTGCTCGTGACTCTGTGTTTTAAGCTTCCCCTGAGATTTGATCCCGCTCCTGAACCATGGAGACTGACTCTGATTCCCCAGGGAATCCGTACCGGGATGGAACAACCCCTGTTCCTGACTCCCGTTACCGATGGGAAATTCATCGGATCCCCGCCCGGCACCGATGCCTTCGCCTCAGCTGCGGATCAGATCATTATACCGAAAGATACGATCCCGGAGTACATCCAGCCCGCACTCCGGCAAACATCTGCCGTCCCGATCCTTGACCGCGCAGAGATTATGCCGGAAATCCGAGGTGGACTGGGTGCATACTATATCATGATTGATTATCCCAAAGAAGCGATTGATCAGGGAATTGAGGGAAAACTGGTCATGACCTTCACCGTCAACCCGGATGGGGGCGCAAGCGATATTCTCGTCTCACAATCCCTGCATGCATTACTTGATTCTGCTGCCGTGCAGGCTCTGCGCCGGACACGTTTTATCCCCGGCCAGCATATGGGTAAATCTGCACGAGTCCGCATGCGCCTGCCGGTACGCTTCCAACTCATTGACCCGACGGACTCCACACTGACCCAAGCCTCATCGCCGGAACAGGCTCCGAAGCAATGAGCGCAGGAACCCCCGAAACATTCCGCGAACGATTCGACCGAATTCTGATCCAATAGACATTAGACAGGGGGATAAACATACGAAGCGCCCAGCCCCAGCGGAAGTCCGAATACCCAGTACAAAACCAGAAATGCCGTCCAGACAATCAGGAAGGTGATCGAATAGGGAATCATAATGGCGGTCAGCGTCCCAATACCGGTCTGCTTAAAGTATCTCTGACAGTAAACCACCACCAGCGGAAAATATGGCATCAGAGGGGTGATGATATTGGAAGACGAATCGCCCACCCGGTAGGCCGCCTGTGTCAGATCGGCAGAGATCCCAACCTGCATTAACATGGGGACGAATATGGGGGCCAGAAGTGCCCATTTTGCCGATGCAGATCCTACAAAGAGATTTACAAATGCCGTCAGCAGGATGATGCCCATAATGGTGACAGAACCGGGAAGTGCCAGCGACTGAAGGGCAGATGCCCCCTTGAGTGCCAGCAGTGCCCCGATATTTGACGAAGCAAAGGCATGCACAAACAGCGCACAGAAGAAAGCCATCACAATATAATATGCCATTCCGTTCATCGCCTTGGTCATCGCATCTACCATGTCCCTAGACGATTTAAAAACCCGCGCCACATACCCGTATACTACCCCCGGTACGAGAAATAAAAGGAAAATCAGCGGTACAATTGACTGCATGATCGGTGCCTGAAACGAATTCAATGACCCACTGGAATCCCGGAACGGAGAATCCGCCGGAAGCAACGTCAGAATGAGTACCACGATTCCCAGCAGCATGACTCCGGTTGCCCACCAGAAGGCGCCTGATTCATGCCTGCTGATTTTGTCCATTCCCTCGGATCTCTCCGCATCCTCATCCACAGGCGTGTTCTTCTGGAGACGAGGCTCAACCAGACGATCCGTTATGTACCAGCCCAGTGCAATGATCAATACACTGGAAGCCATCGTGAAGAAATAGTTGCACAGAGGATTGATCAGGATTGCGGCATCCAGAATCTGGGCAGCCGGCTGTGTAAACCCCTGCAGAAGAGGATCCAGCGCCGACGGGAGTGGATTTGCACTGAAACCACCCGAGACCCCCGCAAATGCCGCAGCAATCCCGGCCAGTGGATGACGGCCGGCCGCATGAAAGATCACACCCCCCAATGGAATTACCAGCACATATCCCGCATCTACTGCGCTGTGACTCAATAGCCCCACCAGAACGACCACCGGGGTCAGGAGCCGGGCGGAGGTCCTGGACAGGAGTAACTTGATCCCCGTATTAAAATAGCCCGCTTCATCCGCCACACCTACGCCTAACATGGCAACCAGAACCACCCCAAGCGGTGCAAACCCGGTGAATATCGAGACCATTCTGCTCATAAACTCGGTGACTGCGCTGCCCGTCAACAGATTGTTGATCACCAGCGGTGCATCAGTGCGGGGATCAATAACCGAAGAGAATGAGAAATTCGACAGGAACGCACTTAAGATCCAGACGACGATCAACAGCAGTAAGAAAAGCATGGACGGGTCCGGCAATTTATTGCCAACCACTTCAATGCCCTTGAGGCACCTGTCCAGAAAACCTTTCGCTGGTTCAATGCGGGACGCTTGATTCATGAATTAGACGGGAATTTGGAAGTGAACGGAGAACTACTCAATAACATATTTTGCCCGGTACCGCGCGAATGGTAACCAGGCCAGCCATAAAATAACGAATGCCAACGGCTGAGCCGTCAGAATATACCACGGCCAGGGGCCTAAAAAATCAAGCAGAGACCCCATGGGAGGCTTCTGCATCAGATATAAATAGTTGGAACCCGTAAGATGATTAAAAATCATAATCACCAATGCATAGGCATTCAGCCACAGAAGGGTATAAAATACACCAATCCTGCGAGGATAAATGCGCCAGATCACCACGGCATAAATGATGTGAAGAATCAGCCCGCAATGGACAATCCAGTAAGAAAAAAACAACAGATGCGGAAACGCTTCCTGTAAATCAGGGGTCAGCACTCCCTGCAAGGTTCCTCCGATAATCAGATAGTAAAATATTTCAAGCATGCGTTTTGGGGGTTGCCGCCAGAATAAAACAGGAAGAATAAGTGCGAAGAGGTTGCAGATGTTTAATGGTAGATCCTCCCGCCAGTCAAAACTGCCGGCCGTCACTCGAAAAAATACCGAACTGAGAATCCCCGCACAGACAATTACGGACAGCCCGCGCAGAATCCACTGCTGCGTTTGCGCCCCGAGACTCCTTCTTGCAAATAATGGCAGCCACACACACAGAACAACCATAAGGAGTATGATCAATAGGTGCTGGAAACCAAAAAACCGGATCCCGGATGCTTCTGAAAAAAATAATGTCATGGCACGTTCCGAACTGTATGCCCTCTGTGCATAAAAGTACGGAACAATACGGTCTCGGACCGATTCGGGGAAGATAGGTGATATTCCCGAGTCCGCCCAGATGTCTGTCACTGTTAACGACCCGACCCGCCTGCGGATAAAATCCGGACAATCTAAGCTGTTGAACGAATGGATTTTCTCATGATCATGACGGCCATAAGATCGAAAATAGAAGAACTTGCTGTTCAGAATCCCTGCCCTGTATTCCCGCTCCATAAGTAATACATCTACGGTATCCGTCCGAGGGAATGCACCATTTCTGAGACTTATCAGATGCAGTTTCAGGAAACTTTACCCCGAAATGAATTTAAGCAGTTATGCCGAAACAGGATCAAGCGGATATCCCATCGTCCACAGAGGAAGAGGTGTATGTCTTTACTCTCTTGGAGCACATGGGTTGTTCCGGCAAAGAGGCGGTTGCGTTCACCAAATCCTTATTCCACATGTTGTCTACCCCTATTCTTGAGCAAATCAAGTCCAGTCATATGTAATTAGAATCCAGTCTGGAGGCACAGAACGGCAGCATGAAGGAGAAGATAGATGCACCGAACAGTGGGCTGAAGGCAGAAATGAGCCATTTACGTTGGTTTGTTGGAATCGTAGCTTCCGTGCTTGGGGGCGTTCTAGCAACGGTCGCTGCTCTGGTTGCGGGATAACCTCAGCGTGAGTCTCGTGCATGGTTGGACGCGGTGTGCGTGAAACCTGCTGTGGGACCGAATGAACGACAATTATCTTGTCTTCCGACACCATCTGAAATCGGGGAAGTTCTCGAAATATCAGACGATTTTGTTTCGTTCCGACCGGAACAATAAATCAATTCTCGGACGGGTACCATCTACGCACCACGGGCGATTGATGCCAGAGCCGGATAACCGTGACCTGCAAAAGAGAAATCAACCCAAAGCTCTTTTGAGAGGGGCAGCACAAAACCGGATGCGCGTCCTGCGATATCAGGATTTTATTCTCCAGCCAGAGGTATTTTCTGCTGCAGTCTAAGGCATCCAGCGTTGATTCCACCGGCATTTGTATGGAAATGCCGGTAGAACCATGCAGTATAAGTGACAGCATCTGAAACTAATAACTGCAAGTGTCATTATAAGGCCCTATAATACTTGCTAGTTCTATTTCGAACTTGGCTCAAGGGGGCGGGTTATTGGGAATTTGCTTATCCTGCCTGCCAAACTAAAGCACGGATCGTGAATGATCAAAATACTCTACACGCATGTTTTCACTCTTCCGTAAGTTGGTCAAGGACGGCAAGCAATCTGCGGAGGAAACCCACGAACTTGTAGAACTTATTGAAACCATGGCAGGAACAAATGTAATTGAGCGGCTGGAGTCGAAGATGGACGCGCTAAACACGAAGTATACGGTCCTAATCTGGGCGATTGGCTTTGCTGGATTGGTTATTTCACTTGCAATAATCTTTCAAGGATAAGTTTGCAGAAGGGGGGCCTGCTCCTGATGGAGATTACGGTCATATAAACGGGGAGAGTCTGGGATGTTGCTAAGAGGCAGATGGAGGCCGTATGAATTCTCTTATCTTTGGGTGTTTTAGTTGATATAGTGCCCCATTTTCTTAATCTTAAAAGGACAAATTTGTAATCCTACAGAGCCTCTTGCAAAACCCTTAATCTTGATGGTTTTTGTTCGCCTGAGTGCACAAAGAAGCACTTTTTAGCCTGGATTGTTAGTTTTGCAAGAACATCTACAGTTTCTTGTTTCTCTGATTACAGATCCCCCGAAACAGATCCGCAGTATCAAAGTTGACAACTGATCGCAATTCCAGCAGCAGCTATCAGAGATGAAGATACGGTGGTAGATGTAGTAATCCTTTGGCTGGTGATTCCGATTTTCTGCTTGACGGCAGGTTCTACCGAAATTTAACCATTCCATACAGATCACGATAGAACCCCAGCGTTAAGTTCCTCATGTATAGCGAAACGGATGTACAGAATTGAAGCCTGTAAACACTCTATTCAAAATGTCCAACAGGGCAGTTACTTCAATAAAATCGCCAATGCAAGACGGTTCGCCGAACCAAAAAAATCGCCAAACGCCGAATACGCGTAATCCGCACGAAGCCCATAACCACCGGTCTGGAGATTTACTCCGATCCCGGCCGATATACTCTCTTCGTCATAATTGAACTTGTACCCGCCGCGCAGGAAAAACATATCCATGAAACCATACTCAAGACCCACATGCAACCGCTCGGAGTAATCCCGGGGATGCACCCAGTCCACGGCAAGCGTTAACTGACTGCTGCCCGGTCCGGGAACCGACTCAAATAACTGAAACACATCCATCGCCAATCCAAAATCCAGCGTGAGCGGCAATTCAAATCGCTGGTCAAAATAATCGCTCTGGTTTGAAAAATTTCTGAGCGCCGCCCCGAATCGGAGGTCATGGAATCCCGGATAGTACAGCGTACCAAAATCAAAGACAATGTTGTTGACGACATTATCGCTGCTTTCAACAATATCCCCGGTAATGGCATCAATGATGGCTACATCAATATTCGGGCTGAGATCCTGACGGGCATACCGGATATTCCCGCCAACATGAAACTGCGAGGTGATGGAGCGGGCATAGGAGATGCCGAAGGCAAAGTCGTTCACGGTAAAATCACCCAGATCAATATATCCCTGATCACGCAGCCCCGGATCATCCCCCACCTGCCAGGGCCGGGTTCCACGCAATGTACCGTAATCCATCGACACAAGATTGACCCCAATGACCCCAATTTTATCAATCTCATAGGCAGCGGCAATACTGTAAAGGGCTATATCCGCAATCCACGCCACATAACCGGCGGATACATCCGCCCCCTCCACCATACTAAGCGCAGCCGGATTCGAGAATACGGATGTTGACTTTCCGGTCGTCGCAATATAGGTGCCACCAAGCGCTGCAACATCTGCAGATGGGGCAATCTGAAGAAAACCCAATCCCGACTGTGCATACTTTACCACCTGGCCCGTAACCACACTTGTGCACGAAAGACACAAAGCAATGGTGCTGAATACGATTGTTGCGAAATTTTTCATGGTTTACTTCCTCTATTTGATGACCACAAACTTGCCCATTGCCTGGTTTCCAGTGGGATCTCCCGACGAGTTCAATTCCTCTACGACGTAGATATAAATCCCGCTCACAATCTGTGTCGTACTGAATGTCTGCTGCCGTTCCCAGTCCGCATCCCCCGTGTTTGAGAGATGCTTAATCGTCTGGACACGGTCGCCGGTGACCGTGTAGATGTGAATATTTGCGTACGCAGGTAAATTGAGGAAGGTCAGACGACGGTCCTCCTCATAATTGTAGGCACCCCGGGCATGATAGGGGTTGGGAACCACCACCACATTATTCTGCCAATTCTCGTCGGGCGAACGCGTCGGCGTAAGTGCTTCTAAAAACTTGTCGCTGGTCACGCCGGTTCGATTCAGGAACCGGCTGCTCTCTACGCCATCTCCGTTCACCGCAGCAACATAGTAGTAGTAATCTTCCCCGCGGGTTACACGCGTATCCACATAGTCCCTCACATTTGCGGGTAATTCCTCGTGAAGAAGGAATGTGGTGTCGGTCGGCACCTCCAATGCAGAGGGCCGAATTAATTCCCGGTAGATTCGATAGTTCGTAATACTTCCTGAGCGTGAATCCTCTATCGCTTCATTCCCCCAGGTCAGACGAATCTGATCATTTTCAGAAAATCCGGTCAGCGATGGCGCTGCCGGCGCAAGCGGGATCCCGAACGAACCCTGCCCATATTTCACATTGCCGCTTCGCCAGGTGCGAATAGCCTTCCCGGCATTCAGAAACAACAGTGGGCGGCCAAGGTCAAGGACAGCATTTTTGGTCATCTTGTCCAGTGTTGCTCCCCGCTGCGCAATCGTCCGCCCACCGACATAGGAACGAATTGCATCCAACTCCGAAGCACTCAATGCATCCATATAATCGCCTGCATAGTTGGGGATCGCATAGGGGAGCGGTTCCGGCGCCAACTGTTGCGGATTGCCATTTGAATAGGCCGCACCTGCGTCAATCGCCCAACGGTAAGGAATTCCTCCCCCCACATACGCGGTAACAATGCGTATATCGTCGCCTGGATTCAGCGTATAGGGACCAAAACTGAACAGGGATGTTTTTTCCTGCTCCGTCAGCGGGTCAAACTGGGTGGTATTATTGATATCCACACTGGCATCCCCGGTAGGGCCAAGTTCAGGATTCAGAATGCGATACACCCCCTCCGATACGACCGCCCCCGTATGGTCAACGGTGACCCCATAAGCACCCGGGTTGGCCAAATCCCATCCCTTCGCCAGATAATCGTAGATATCCTCATGCCCGGAAACATTAAGATCCGGTGCCAATTCGCGCTGCGACCAGCCTGCCTTATGTGGCTGTGACGGATCATCCCGCTCATCCGACGGGGATGTGTCCGCGTGCAGTACCACATGACCGAAAAATTGGGGTTCCTGGAAGTTCCCCCACCGGGGATCCGGCTTGCCCCGGGTATCAATGGTCGCATCCGTGGTCTGGTCTGCATCCCAGGAATACCACAGTCGCAAAGAATCGGCCATCGCATTACCTGCAACATGCCCCGAATAAGTTGCTCCGTAATAATTTCCCCAAATATCGGCCGGATAATAGGCATTTGCATGCGTCTGGGCCTGAAGTCCGAAGTACACATTGTTCAGTACTTCATTCGACTGATTGGAAAAACGATACTCCATGATGATATAGTCATCGTGATCATCGTTTGCAAAGCCATAAGTCCACCGTTCAATATCAATCCCTGTCCACGAATTCAGGTGGGTATAGATCACCACATCGGCGGGCAGATTGGGATCAACCGGATCATCTTTCCCCTGTTGATCCGTCCACTCATTGTCATCCAGGATTTTGGTCGGATACGGAGTCCGGAATGTCCGTTTGAACGCGCCGGCTACCGGAGGCGTGACCGTTTCGATTTCGGAAAACTTGCGCCGCCCGATTTGCGCAACCTGAATGTTGCGGACCACGCCCGTCGGATCCGTCCAGGTCCGTTCGACACCGACAATGATTGCGTTTACGTCAAGCATGGTCTTGCGTCCCTGTTCAACGGGACGATCTACCGGCCAGAACAACTCATCATCGGACATCACCTCGTTGGTATTATACTGGATGGCCCCGACATTCATATTTCTGGCCGACTGGCCTCTGACCGTTTCAAAACTCCCCGCAAACAACAGGCAGCAGACAAGAACTTGATAGAGATTTACAGGACACTTCATCACAGCATGTACGGAATAATGGATTAATGAGAAAGGCAGACACGTCTTCATTTTACATTCAAATTTTAGAATCCCAGGGAGATCTAGAAGGTGACTTTCACGCCGAAGAAAATATCCCGATGCTCCAAAAACGACCACGGGCTGAATGCGGGAAGATCTATCTGATCATTTTCCCAGTCCCCCGGCTTTCCAATGGTATTGTTGAATTTACCCTCTGGATCTCCTGCCACCTGATTTTCCGCGCTGTACCCCAGCGACTCCATATAGTCTCTTACCTCACTCCTCCACCACCTGTGTCCATTCCAGGCCCAGCCCCCATCCCCATCCACATCGGTACCCGGGAAGGGAGACAGATTTCGGGTATTGAATAGATTGGAGATATCAATATAGAATGATGTCCCGTAACTCCCGACTCGGAACAGGGATTTCGTCAGACGCAGGTCCCAGCGCTGATACGGGCGCCATCGCAGGTTATTCTCCACCAGTGGAACACTAGCGGGATTCCAGGTGAACTGACGCCCGCGGCGCCAGGTATAGGACAGCGACACATTGAGTCCGCCAAGCAGTGAGACCTCTCCGAGGCGCGGACCCTGGAAATTATCCGGCAGGTGAAAACTTACACTCCCCTTCACGATGGGGCGTACATCTGGATTGGACACCTCCGTATTCGCCAGACGGGATTGAATGATTGGGTCTTCATAGAAGCGATCATAACCATAGGCAGCACCGCTCTCAATGAGATAGTTAAAGCTGAGCCAGCCACTCACATAGGGGAGCACTCCACGCCGGAGTTCCATAAACGCTTCAAAACCGCGAACATCTCTGAACGACCGATTGACGGACATCCGGTAGGAACGCCCTCCATGGCCCAGCGGGTAGAACCGTACTTCTCCAATCTCGCCGTTAACATTTTTGTAGTATCCGGTCATCCGCAGGTTCATACTGTTAAACAGATTCTGCTCATACCCAATCTCGTACTGGATCGTCCGTTCAGGATTCAGCACGGGATTCCCCAGTCGCACCACACGATATCCCCGGTGGCTTTCCATTCGAAGCCGGTACAATTCAAGTGCATTGGGCCACTGGTAGAAATGGCCGTAGTTGAAAAATATCTTCGCAACCGTAGAAATCGGATGCGAGACACCGACCCGTGGAGAGAGGCGGGCATGTGTCTTCCCGGATTTTCCGAGATCATCTGCGGCAGTTGTCTCTTTAATTCCAAGAACGCGCCCTCCCTCAACATCAGCGGTAGTGGTTCCAGGCGCAGTCGAGGGGTGCCATGGCCCTCCCTGCTCCGCACTCTTGCACTGTGAGGCATCTCCGTTCTCAAAGAGATTGCATCCCTCCAGCACCGCTGGAAAATCTCCGGTTTGCAGGATATCAAGGCGGGAACCAATGGTCGCAACGAAGCCTTTGAATTCCAATTTATTTTGAAGATAGATTGCACCGACCATTTGATCTGTTCTGGAATCCCATACATTCCCTGAATTCACCGAAGGGTCAATCGCTTCGTAGTACTGATCGAAATCTTCCATTCGGAACTGCAAACCTGCACGAATCTGACTATAGCGCGTGACTTGGCTGGTAAAATTGCCGGACGCATCCCATCCGCGCGAATTCGTTTCATCTGCGCGCAGGTTGCAGGACTCCATTCGGTATTCACCGGTTACATCCCGCCAGTTGACCGGGCCATATCCTTTGGGCGCTTCGTCATACCAGTGCTGACCAATGCGTATCATCGCCCAGTCCCGCCAGTTCTGCCAACCTTCCTGTCCGTCGGCAGCCCGCTGCATGGCCTCTGCCTCGGTTCCGATCCGTCCTGCATCCACCCCCGAACCACTGGTTTTAGAGGAACTCGTAACTCCACCCGCTCCTGGAATCGGAGCTGTATTTCGATACTTCAGGTCCATTCCATAATCTATCCGATCATGCGACACCTGAACATCATAGAATGTATTGGCCGAGATGGCGTGCGTCCACTGCGATCCATAAATCTGGCGTGTCCGAGTGCCTGGAATTGCGCAGTCCGGGTACCAGAATTTGTTGGTTGCACCGGTTGAAGAAAATGGATTACTTGAAACAAATCCCCCAATGCCGGGGCCCTGCCCCCCGGTGCCACCTTTCTGATGGCTGTAATAGCCATGCACATTCAACTTTTTCCCCCTGCCTAAATTTGTGGTCAACTTTCCGCGAAAGTTTTGATCCCGGAAGCTGGCTTCAGGAAAGCGATAGGCATATTCAGACTGAAACCGGTCGTAACTGAAGAAAAACTTTACCGGACGATAAAAAGGGACCGGTCCCCCTAATGTGGCACTGATACGATAGTCAGGGTTCACGCCGGTCTGATGAAATACTAAATCGTCTGGATTGAGCCCCTCTGCAAACTGTACAACACCTTCCTGTTGCAGTTTCTTCAATTCATTAATAGCATCCTGGGAGCGGTGTCTCCACAGATAGCGGGCATACAGTTCCATCGGAGCGCCCGCATGCGCTTCGCCCTCCGGCAAGGAGGCAGCGACTGCATTCCAGCCGTCAAAAAACGAATTCCCGCCTTCAAATGCCCCCATACTGGCATTCACGAATGGCTCCACCAGTGGGGAGTTGAAGTCAAAGGGACCCGGCCCAAAATGCTTGAACCCGGCCCGGCTGTATTGCGCATTAAACGATCCTGTATAGCGCTCTCCGCCCTCCCGGGTCACAACATTGATCACACCCGAACGAACATCTCCATATTCTGCACTAAATCCACCCGTCTGGACCTTCACCTCCTCCACTGCATCAAGGTTGGCCCGATAGTGGGGCTGATTGGTCAACGGATCATTATAGTTCACCCCGTCCACAAGATAGAGTGACTCGTCAAAGAATGAACCCCGTATCTCGGGCCTGTCTTCAACCGAGGAAATGTCATTGAACGCAACCTGGGAGGTCAGTACCTGGGAGATGTTCTGGTACTTGCCACTTTGAATTTCTTCCGCATCAATATTGCGCTGCGAGGCAGCAATATCACGCTGAATGACCGGCTGCTCCGCAAAGACAATCATCTCTTCAAGGTCCGCCGTAACTTCCTGCATGGAGATATTCACTTCCGTAGTCAGTTCAATCGCCACACGGACATTCTCTACCGTCACGGAGGTAAATCCGATAAAGGAAGCACGTAATGTATGGATACCTGGACGAACATTCAGGATAAAGAAGATGCCATCTACATTCGTAACCGCGCCAATGGTACTGCCGTCAATAATTACATTAACTCCAGGGAGTGGCTCGTCATTTTGATCTATCACTGTGCCAGTAATCTTCCCGGTTTGTGCAAAAGCGGCGGCCGAAGTAAACAGAATCGCCACAATGAAAAGAGTCAGATAACGGTAGTTCATGATAATGTATTCTTCTTGTATGATTAGCAGCAGAAAAGCCACGACACTGTTTGGCCTGAGGTCGCATCTGGTGTGATCGTCCGTATTCTGTCCAAACGCTGGGCAAAAGTCTAAAACTGCCCTGAAGAGGGGACGGAAACCTACACACAGCGAATATAAACTTGCTACAGAACGAAAAGGAGCGTCTGGAAGAAACTTCATTAAATCTTCACAAATGGTCGAATTTTCCCGCATGTGTCCGCATGAAATTCGTTCTTCCAGTCCGGATGAGGCACGGATTCTCCTCGATCAACCGGTTCTTAAACACGCTCACGATGGAATAAATTTCTCCCGAACCCGTTCAATTGAGAGTCATGCATTCGAGAACTGCCACAACGGAGACAATCCGCCAATCCTTTCCTGCACTTGAGCGCGTACATAACGGATATCCCGTTGCCTATTTTGATGGACCGGGCGGGACACAGGTACCCACAATGGTGACCGATGCGATGGTTCATTACCTGCTCAATCACAATGCAAATACGCACTGGGCCTACCCTTCCAGCATTGAAACCGACCAGATCCTTGATGATTCCCGGTCAGCTTTTGCCGACTTCCTCAATTGTGATCCCAACGAAATCGTCTTCGGTCAAAATATGACCACGCTCACGTTTCATGTCGCACGCTCACTGGGCCGATCCTGGGAGCGTGGGGACGAAATACTTATCACGGATCTGGACCACCACGCCAATATTGACCCCTGGAAAGACCTCGCCCGGGAGCGGGGATTTGTCATACGCTCCGCAAAATTCAACCCGGATAACGGGCAGTTGGACCTGAATCATCTCCAGCGACTAATCTCTGCACGCACGCGGTTGATTGCTGTCAGCGGTGCCTCCAATGCACTGGGCACGATCAATGATCTGAAAACCATTACAGCGCTTGCACGCGAATCCCGAATCCTCTCGTATGTGGACGGGGTGCACTATGCACCCCATGTTTTGTGTGATGTGCAGGATCTTGGGTGCGATTTTTTTGCCTGCTCACCCTACAAGTTTTACGGTCCGCACGCGGGGGTGCTTTACGGGAATTACAAATTGCTTGAACGCATGAATGTTCCGCGGCTCAAACCGGCGGAATCCAATGCACCGGAGCGTCTGGAGACCGGCACACTGAGCCACGAGGCTATCGCCGGCTCTGCGGCGGCGGTTGATTTTCTTGCATCCCTGACACACGCGCAATCACGGCGTGCCGCCCTTGCATCCACCTATCAGGCACTTCATCATCGCAGCCAACGGCACTTCACACACCTGTGGGAAGGCCTGTGCGAACTCAAAGGTGTCACCTGCTATGGACCGCTGCCAGACCAATCCCGCACCTCCACACTGAGCTTTACCGTTCATGGGTGGACCTCCGAAGAGGCCTGCCGGCAATTAAGCCAAAACGGCCTGTTTCTTTCACATGGTGACTTCTATGCCACTACTACCGTTGAAACACTGGGAATTGAGGGGCTGATCCGTGCAGGAATCGCCTGCTATACCCGCAACGAGGAGGTGGACCGACTGATTGCTGCCGTTGCAAACCTCAAGAGAAACCCCAAATCAGGTCCCCTGCAATAAGGTGAAGAAATTGGTGACCACCATGACATCATACAGGGCATGGGTCCAGGCGATCACTGCAAAGCCCCGAACCAGAAAGAGGATGTTAAATACTAATCCACCAATCGCCCGAAAAACAAAAACATCCAGCGTCCACGGATCGCCCATATTTCCGAGATGATGCATCGCACTGAAACTCAATGCACCAATTACGGCCGCAACCACATACATCAGGATCCGCTGATTGGGGAAAGCCTGTCGCAAAATCAGAAACAGTCCACCGACAATAATAACCCGGTACAGTAACTCCTCGTAGATGCCTGCGCCAAGGGACAGAACCAGTTCCATCGGCAACCCTAAAGACACTCCACTCTGAACGATCATCAGCCGGGACAGCAGAAGTTGTGTTGCTCCGGCTGTCACAAATGCCACACCGATGGCATATACCGCACTCTCCAGAATGATTAACCCGGGGTAACGAAGACTGAACGTCACTCTCTTTTTTCGTTCCCAGACCATAATTCCAATCCCCACCGCCAGCCCAATCCCCAGAAAAATGAGTTCATGGGTCAGACCGATGCTCATCAGCATACTTTTGAGCAGGCCTTCGGTTGAAATCCGAATGGTCTCGGATCGTCCTGAATTGACCCAGATGATTCCTACCTCGTAGAGAATTACGAGGGGCAGTGCCATCAAAAAACCCCATGTTCCCGTGCGGGTAGACTGGAAATATCCCTGAATTCCTGCACGCTCTGCCGAATCCGAAAACCGTGAATAATCTTCAGTCGTCATCCAATTCCATCAATGCCTGCTGCAACTCTGCACGATCCTTGACCGCTTGCAACCGACTGCAGACCCAGATCCCCTGTCTGTAGATCTTCTCTGCATCCTCCCGGTGGCCTAACTCTACGTACAACTTCCCTAGATGGTAATAGACCCCCGTATAGTCTTGATCTTCCGACAAAACAGATTGATACCACTTCACGGCTTCCTCTAGCCGTCCCTGTTTCTGATACTCAAAGCCAAGTGCAAAGAGGGTAAACGGATCCGATGGATCTGCCTCATGGAGCTGTAATAATAATTCGATACGATCCATCTGCTCAACCCCTTGGGAATCGTCATTTGAAATCAGCGACGCACTCCTGACCGGGGGATTGGTTACCAACTCCCCCCTGCACCACCACCGCCAAATCCGCCTCCCCCAAAACCGCCGCCGAAGCCTCCACCGAAGCCTCCGCCCCCGCCAAAACCACTTCCGCCAAAACCCCCGCCTCCACGGCCGCTGGCATGTCCTAACAGGAACATGAGTGGAATCAGTCCATCATTCCCGGAATGCCTTCCCGGTCCACGACCGCCACCGCCCCGTCCACGAATCGACACCGTAATCGCAAACACCACCACCATCAGGAATAAAACAATTCCACCCCAGTCACCTCCCCGGCTTGAGGATTGTCTGGATGGCAGGAATTCCGCGGTGTACTCACCTGCCGCAGCCAACATAATTGCATCCACCGCACCGGCCAAGCCGGCATAATATCTCCCTTCCCGAAAATCCGGTACAATAATGTCACGTACAATCCGGCCCGCCAATACATCGGGGATTGCCCCTTCAAGTCCATATCCGACCGCAATGAAGACAGAGCGGTCCTCTATGCTGACAACAATCAGCACCCCATTGTCTGTTTCTGACTGACCGACCCCAAGAGACTGCCCCAATTCTGTTGCGTACTCGGCAATATCCTGCCCATCCAGAGACTGAAGCGTACGTATCGCAATCTGATTTGAGGTGCTGTCCTCATACAATCGCAATGTAAGCGAGAGTCGCTCTTCCTCCTGCAGACTCAGAATCCCGGCATGATCCACAACAATCTCCTGCTGCTGAGCCAGAATCTGTTGGGGCAGAACCAACAGTACAATAAAGAGAATCGAATTTTTGATGCTGCACCTATGAATCAAAGTCAACCTCAGGTGCATTTTGTGCACCACTATCCGCCTCAAATGGAGCCCTGCGACTATGTCCGAACATGCCGGCAAACATGGCCGCCGGGAACCGGCGAATGGCTGTATTATAAGATCGTACAACCCCGTTATATCGTGTACGCGCGGTATTGATGCGATTCTCAGTTCCTTCCAGTTGGACCTGCAGATCACGGAACCCTGCCGTCGCCTGCAACTGCGGATAATTCTCGCTCACGACCAGCAACCGCCCCAGCGCCCCCGACAACTGCGATTGTGCCTGCTGAAATTGTGCCAGGCTCGCAGGATCTCGAAGGTCCTCTGCGGATACATTGATGGAGGTCGCCCGGGCACGCGCCTCGGTGACCGCCTGCAAGGTCTCCTGTTCAAAATCTCCCGCAGCACGTACAGTGTTTACAAGATTCGGAATGAGATCGGCTCTCCGCTGATATGCAGTCTGGATATTTCCCCAGGCCTCTTCCACCGCCTCCTCCTGGCCAACCAGGCTGTTGTAGGTTCCACAGCCTGCACAACCGGCAAAGCCTACAAGCAGAACAACCACGATTAAGATTAATGTACTTGGATTACGCATATTGAAAGAATGGTTTTGTGGTGCGTACGCTAATCATGTCCAGTGGTTTCGGGGGTGGAATCCAGATACTCCTGCAGGATGATGCAGGCCGCAACCTGATCCACCTGGTTCCGCCCTTTTCTGCCCGGCCAGCCGGCCAGCCGAGATTTGGCTTCCTCGGACGTATAGCGCTCATCCCAGCGTATGATTGTCACCCCCGGAAGGCGGGACTGCAACCGGCGGATATACCGGTTTACACGCCGGGTTGCCTCCCCTTCCGTTCCATCTTCATTCAGCGGCCAGCCAATCACGATCACACCGATGGGATCCTTCCTGTGAAGGAACATCAGTTTCTCTATGGAGGATTTGGGGGTGCAGGTCTCCATGGGCTGGGCAAACAAATGCAACGGATCCGCCATGGACAGCCCAACCCGCCGGGTACCATAGTCTATAGACACAATACGTGGACGCATCGGACTTCCCTTATTCTTCAAATCGATAAACACCGCGGATATTGTCCACGCGCTTGACACGCTCAATCAGCCGTTTGAGATGCTTCAGATCGCTGACCTGAAGGATAATCGTACCTTCAAAAAGCCCATCCTCGGTCTTCACCGTAATCGACCGGATATTCGTCTTCAGGTTTCTGGAGATCACCGTTGTCAAATCGTGAAGAATTCCCACCCGGTCTTCCCCAATGACACGAAGTCCGACAACAAACCGTACATCTTTCTGTCGGCTCCATGCACACGATTGAATGCGATCCGGGTGATTTACAAGCAGGTGTGCTGCATTCCTGCATCCCGTACGATGGATATTGATCGTGCCTGCCTTGCTGATATATCCGAAGACCGAATCCCCCGGAATTGGATTACAGCATGACGCATACACCGTCGCTAAGCCTCGAATGCGCTCTCCATTGATCAGCAATGCCTCCGCGCCATGATCCTGCGCATGCTCAAGAAACGAGACGGGCGGTTCTGGCAAAAGTTGAACCTCCTCATCGGAGTTCGGCGAATCCCCTGTTCTTAGGTACTGGATCAAATCCTGAACATCCAGGAGACCGGAAGAGATCTCATAAAACATCTGTGCTGATGTCGAGTAGTTGAACTGCGATGCTAAACGTATGAGTTCATCTTCATTGAGTGAGATCCGTGCACGTTTTGCTTTTTTCTCCCAAAGTTGACGGCCATACCGTACCGCCTCCCGTCGTTCTTCATTAATGCGGTGGCGAATCCGGCTTCGCGCCTTGTGGGTAACCACAAACTTGATCCATCCCGGATTGGCAGTGATCTTCTTTGAAGTAATAATCTCAACCTGATCACCGCTCCTGAGTTTATGCGACAGGGGCACCATCTTACCATTCACCTTGGCACCAATACAGTGAAATCCAACATCGGTATGAATCTGGAATGCAAAATCTACCGGCGTTGCATCTTTGGGGAGTGCTTTCAGATCTCCTCTCGGGGTAAAGACATAAATTTCGTCGGTATAGAGATCCAGGCTGAACTCCTGAACAAATTCCGTAGCCTGCTCCGCATCAGGGTTTTCCATCAGATCGCGAACCCAGGTGAGGAATTGATCCATCTTGGCATCCATCGCATCTACACCTTCCTTGTATTTCCAGTGGGCGGCGACCCCTCGCTCCGCAATTTCATGCATTTCCTGCGTCCGAATCTGGACTTCTATTCGCCGTCCGTCGGAATCCAGCACGGTGGTATGCAGACTCTGGTAACCGTTTGACTTCGGTACAGAAATGAAGTCCCGGAAGCGTTCCGGCAGCGGTTTATACAGGTCCGTCACGATTGAATACACGCGCCAGCACTCTTCTTTCCCTTTTCCTCCGGCCGTATTGAGAATAATCCGAATTGCAAATACATCATAGATTTCCTGGAGCGGTTTATTCTGCGCCCGCATTTTCTGGAAAATTGAATACAGGTTCTTGGAGCGTCCTTTGATTTCGAACTCAAGCCCCTGCTCACGAAGATTCTTGCTGAGCGGTTGAATAAAACTGCTGATATGCGCCTCACGCTGCTGTCGGCTGCCCTTGAGTCCGGAAACGATTCCAGCGTACTCTTCGGGCTCAAGCACCTTGAGAGACAGATCCTCCAGTTCACTTTTGATGCGCTGCAACCCGAATCGATGTGCCAGAGGTGCAAACAGGCGTAAGGTTTCTGTCGCAATCTTGAGCCGCTTTGCCGGGGGGAGCGACTCAATGGTCTTCATGTTATGGAGGCGGTCCGCAAACTTCACAAAGATCACGCGTACATCCTGGGCCATGGACAGAATGAGTTTGCGAACATTTTCCGCCTGTCCAAGGGCGCGGTTCGCATAGATGCCGCGAATTTTGGTCAAACCGTCAATCAGCAGCGCCATCTGTTCGCCGAACTCTGCCCTGAGAACCTCAATGGTCAGGTCGGTATCCTCCACCACATCATGCAAAAGCGCGGCGCCAACGCTCGTATCATCCAGCCGGATTTCCTGTGCGACAATACGGGCGACTGCGATTGGGTGTGAAATATAGAGTTCGCCGGATGCGCGTCTGTCATTCCGATGCGCCCAGTAACTGAGTTTAAATGCCCGCCGGATCATGGCCTCATCCACTGACGGGAGGTACTGATGGCAATCCGCAATCAGGTCATCCAGTTGCTGCCCGTACGGTGCTGCAATGGCGATATCCTGTTCCTGAAGAATTCCCGAGGCTTCCAGCATTTTGGCGGTACAATGTACCTCATGTTACACTTCTGTGCAAACGCAGAAAAACCCGCTGGGATCAATTTCCGAGCGGGTTGACGATTTTTTACTGATGTGAGCAGAACTGCGGCTTGCGCTAGATTTTATTCTGTTTTCGGAAATTACAACTCATTCCGCAGCGAATAAGTCTCTTGGGGGGGGACTCTCTACCATTTATGCAAGCAAAAACGGAGGAAAATCACCGATTCCCTCAAATTTCGAAAAATAATTGATGCAGGGCTACATTTTCGTGGTCAGGAAGTGACAATGGAACGAAATTTCGGCTACTGCAGCACAGGTACAGCAGGAGATTTTGAAGCTGAATCCCCAGGTGTTTCCACGTTGGATGCGTGGACAACTTTCCTGCGATCCGGATCAAAGAGAGTTCGATCCCGGAGCATGGCACAGGCAACGGCGAGTAGCCGATCTGCAACGGTTCGTAAAGCGCGACCGTGGCTGTGGCCCCGATCTCGCAGGGCT
>JAJECE010000101.1 GCA_022822185.1 Rhodothermales bacterium
GGGCATCCACGGAACCCCGTGCCCCTACCACGATGAACGGTTCGCTTGGGATGGAAGGATCCCGAACAGAGTCGGATGCAAAAATGGAAGTTTTTGAGCAAAATTAACTATGTCAAGTTAATCTATTTTGCAACAGGCAGGGCTAGAGGTGAGCCAGCCGGGCAGCTGATCCATTGCAAGTGCCAGTACCGCACATGTACCGCGGGAGCGCACTGGAGGCCAGCGGCTAATCAGGACAGGGTTCAGAAGGTGATTGCGGAGCATTGCCGGAGAGCATGTTGCCAGAATGAATCTGGCATAGATGGGGGTTTTATCCTGCATCAACACATGAACTCCTGAGGAATTACGGCAAATTTGTTTGACGGGGGCTCCGGTCTGGATCACCGCTCCATTTGAGCGTGCGGCGGCTTCCAGTTTCTGGATCAGTACGGCATGTCCGTTTGAGTTATTTCTGTTCGCATGGAGCAGCATTTGGAGTGCTCCAAAGGGGGATTTTGGGCCTGCAAAGGTGCGGGTATACAGGGGAGCAGTCAGTGCGCTATACTGCTTCTCGCAAAGGTCAAATTCACTCAGGAGGTCCACGCAGCTAAGAGGGATCCATCGGGCCAGATCCTTGGTCTGCGTTTGGAGCAAGGTGGGAAGCCAGGCCATCTTATTGCGCAGTGAAGCGCGTTTTAGAGGGATGCTCAGGAGCGTTTTCAGGGCCTTTCCGGCATCTGCAAGTTCAGGGAGCGTCTCAATGTCAAAGGAATCTCCATTCCAAAGCCCTGTGGAATTTGCAGAAGTCGGCTGAGGAAATGTTATTCCCAGTGCCTTGTTCAGCATGTCTGTGGATCCGTCTGGGTAGGGACGGAATCCTGGAATCCGGTATTTGGTTCCGAACCTGTGGTAGGCGGACAATCCACCGGAAACCGCCCGCTTTTCAAGTACGAGCGTATCCATGCCGGCTTTGGACAGGGCGACGGCGGCCGCCAGGCCATTGGTTCCGGCTCCGATGATGATGACCTCCGGATTTTGCATCAGATCCGCTCCCGCAAAAGAGCCTTTGCTGCCAACTCACCACTGGCTCCCATCACGCCGCCACCGGGGTGTGTCCCTGATCCGCACATCCACAGGTTTCGTATTGGAGTTCGGTATCCTGCCATTCCCCAGGCAGGGCGCTGGAACAGAAGCTGGTTCAGGCTGAGTTCCCCGTGGAAGATATTACCTTCAGTCAAACCAAAGTCACGTTCCAGATCAAGGGGAGTCAGGATCTGCATATGCTCTATATGGTCACGTAGCTTTGGTGCAAATTCCTCAAGCGTATCCAGAACGGTCTGCCCGAATGCTTCACGCTGTAATGACCAAGCCTCATGTCCCTCGGCCAAGTCATAGGGAGCATACTGGACAAAACAAGATATCACATGTTTGCCGGGTGGGGCGATGGAGGGATCCGTGAGCGACGGAATGACCGCGTTAATGAAGGGACGGGATGAGAACGCGCCATACTTGGCCTCATCAAATGCCTGCTCCAGATAATCAACGCTCGGCGCAATCGCAATGTCGCCCCTCAAATGATCTCCAATCCCTGGGCGGCAGGTAAAATCCGGGAGGCCATCCAATGCCAGATTCACTTTACCGCTGCTTCCCCGGTATGTAAAGTGGGCAAGTGCATTTACTGTGTCCTCTGGAAGATGGACAGCGCCTACCAATCCGTGCAGGGTTCGTCTTGGATCAAGATTTGATATAATTCTGCGGGCGCTGATTTCTTCGCCGCCGGCCAGAACAATTCCTGTTGCACGGTTGTTCCGGACACGCACCTGGGTCACTTCAGCTTCTGTACGAATGACGGCCCCGTGTGCCTGGGCTGCTTTTGCGCAGGCCAGGCTGACACTTCCTGTCCCTCCCCGGGCAAAGCCCCATGACCTGAATGCACCGTCGAGCTCTCCCATATAATGATGAAGAAGAACATAGGCCGTTCCCGGTGACCGCACGCCCTGGAACGTACCGATGATTCCGCTTGCAGACAGGGGTGCTTTCAGGATGTCGGACTCAAACCATTCATCCAGAAAATCTACCGCACTCAGGGTAAGCAGTCGCACAAGTTGTTGCAACTCATGCGGTTCAAGGTCGCGAATCAAGGGCAACATCTCCGTATGCGTACGCAGATCCTGCAAACTGAATCCGGTCGGAGCCGGACGGCTGATGACCTGAGCGGCGATGCGGCCTAATCGTGTCAGGGTTCGCTTGAAATCGTGATAATTTTCTGCATCGTGTCGGCTGTAACGGCTGATTTCCGAGTAGGTCCGGTCTGCATCACTCCAGCGTGCAAGCCCGCGCTGATCATGCAGAGGCTGGAATGCACAATCCATGGGGATCACCTGATAGCCGTATTTTGCGAGTTCCAATTCACGAATAATCCGCGGCCGGAACAGGCTGATCACATAGGAAGCCACCGAGAATGTGAACCCGGGGAACACCTCTTCAGATACCGCGGCACCTCCCATGACCTCACGGCGCTCAAGCACCAATACTTTATGTCCTGCGCGTGCCAGATACGCTGCGCAGACCAGTCCGTTATGGCCCCCGCCGATGATCACGGCATCCCAGGAGGAACTCATGCTGCTGGTGCCCGCTTGTGTGGAGGGTCATAAAATGGCGGTTGCACAATGTACGCGTCCACGCAGTGACGTTCATGCTCTACAGCAAGTTCAATCTGCACAGAATCGGATCGGTAGGACTTCTCTATGGTTGCCAGTGCAATATACTTTTTCAGGATTGGAGACCAGGTTCCGCTGGTTGCGTAGCCGACCTGATGCTGTCGTGCATGATCCCGGTACAGTGGAACCGATGATGACCATGCCTCTACGGGCAGGGCGGGGGGCAGGCCTCTGGATTCGTACAGGTCTCGCGTCTGGTTCCAGTCAATCTCCAGCCCAATCGCTGTATATCTGGAGTTCTGCTTTTTTCGAAGTTCCGATTGTCCGACAAAAGGATCTCTGTCCAGATGTACCATCCAGCCAAGCCCTAAATCAAAGGGCGTGGATTTTTGTGCACGAGTGAGCATGTGTGATGCATTCTGAAAATCAACCCCCTGTTCCAGAAGTCCCGCTTCAATGCGGCATACATCCAGGGCTTTGAGGCCGGTAGCCCGTAAACCGAATCCGGTTCCTGACTCCACGAGGGTGTCCCATACGCTCAATGCCTGATCACTGGGAAACCACAGTTCATAGCCCAAATCTCCGGTAAAGCCGCTTCGTGATATCCAGGTCTGTGAACCATGGATACTTGTAGACATGGCACCAAAGTATTTGAGGTCAGAGATGTTTTTTATACCCGCATGGGAGAGTATTTTGGCGGCACAGGGGCCTTGTAATGCTACGCCTGCAATTGTTTCCGTCTGGTCTGTGATCGTCAAATTAAGGTTTGTAGCATGTTTTTGCAGCCAGGCACAGGTCGGATCGTTGCACATGAAGAAGAAAGTTTCACTGTCCTGTTTCATGACAACTCCGTCACCAAGCACAAAACCATCAGGGTCGCACCACACGACATAGGCCACACGGTTCTCCTTGAGTCTGGACAGGTCACGTACGACGATACGATTCAGGAGTGCAAGGCTATCCGGGCCTGTAACAGAAATCTTGAAAAGCGGGGAGATGTCAATCAATCCTGCGGCCGTGCGGATGGTGTGATATTCATTTTCGTGTTGCAGTTGATATGACTGGGGTGCATAATATCCATTCCAGCGGGTCCAGTCCATGCTTTCGGAAAGGGCGGACTGGCGTGGATAGAAGGGAGATGGAACCATTGTAGAGATTTTTGATCAATCAGAAACGGACATGAGAAACATGCCCATGTGGTTAAGTCTGCGGAGAAAGCAGGAATTTTTGTCCGAAACCGGTATTGGATAAAGTGTTAAACAAGAAACCAATGTGTTACGGAAAATTCCAGAGTTGTTTCATTTTCACGGCAGCGGTTTTTCTATAGCGAGCATCAGAAATGGAATTTAGGTGGGGTAGAGGGTGAAAATTCCCAGAACTTTTGCGCAACAGGCGTGTGCCTGCAATCTTCATTTGCTGTTTAGCAGCAGTAATGTAGGCAACACAGTATTTAGAAGTCAACCAATTCTAATTTGCGAGGGTAGCGAAAAAATCTGCTCACTGGATGCTAAGACAAAAACAGGAACAGTTCCTGCACAGTTTGCCAGGTAGAATTGATCCTAAGAGTGCGCGGGCGCTTTTGGTGAAGGCGGCTAAACCCTGGAAATGCTTTCGGTCCGATCAATACCGAAGCGTCCCTTGCACATTCACGCCGAGATCCCCCAGTGCGGTTTCATGTCCGTGTGCCAATCCAAAGGCCGAGAAAGACAGCCGCTCCCATGGGCGCAGTTCGCCGCCGAGCCGGTACATCCTCCCCTGCGGCAACTGGGTCATCCCCGCTATCGACCGTACCGAACCCTCTTTCCACGGAATCCCGTACCCCAGTTCCAGTTCCGTCCGATGTATATTCGCGCCCATCGGCACGGCATCCAGGATCGTCTGCTGCCGGTACATGGACATCCCCTGCCCGCGTCCCCACGATGGACGCAGACGCATC
>JAJECE010000032.1 GCA_022822185.1 Rhodothermales bacterium
GCGGTATGACGGGGATGGCCATCTGCTTACCGTCGCCGCAACACGCAGTGGAAAAGGCGTTGGAACCGTGATGCCCAACCTCCTGAATTACGAAGGCAGCATGCTGGTCACCGACCCAAAAGGGGAAAACTATGCGGTGACGGCCGCCTGGAGACGGGATGATCTGGGACAGAACATCGTAGCGCTGGACCCCTTCAGACTCGCGGAATCCTGCGATACCGAAGGGGCATCTCTAAATCCCATGGATTTTATTGACATCCAAGGAGAGGATTATGTGGAAACCGCAATGATGCTTGCGGACATGATCATCGGCCGAGGCCGTCAGGCCGAAGAGTCTCATTGGAGAATGGAAGCCAAAGGACTGCTCTTGAGCTTCATTCTTTATGTGGCAGAAACGGAAGAATTCCAGGATGAACGGCATCTGATCACCGTACGCCGCCTTCTGACGCAGGACAGTAACGCGATGGAGGATACGCTGCATGCCATGAAGAAAAGCCCGCTGCCTCAGGTCAAAGAGGGAGCCTGCCGGATTGAGCAGAAGGCGGACCGGGAGCGCAGCGGCGTGTTTTCCACTGCGCAGAGTCACACTCACTTTTTGAGCAGCCCGCGGATGCAGCATGTGCTTACGAATACGAACTGCGATCTACAGGACCTGCAGCGGGGAAAGATGACCGGCTACATCATCCTCCCCCGGGAATACCTGAGTGCCTTTGCTCCGTGGCTGCGCCTGATGATTAGCAGCTGCTACTATGCCTGCACCCATCATGCCACCAAAAAGCCTCGCCCGGCGCAGCGAGTGGTCTTCCTTCTGGACGAGTTTGCGAACCTTGGATACATGCAGAACATCAAGGAGGCGGTCTCCTTAGGCGGCGGCTACGGCCTGACAATGTGGTTGATCCTGCAGGATCTTGCGCAACTCAAGCGGGAGTATCACAGTGAATGGGAGAGCTTTCTGGCCAACTGCGAAGTAATTCAGGCCTTTGCAGTACAGGATCCATTCACAGGCCAGAAGATTACTCAGCTTCTTGGAGAGATGTCTATCTGGCAGCGGACGTTGAACAAGGGGCAGGGGGGCCGATTGGGGCGGATGCGGACAGGGTATGAGGAAGGGAGTCGGCCCCTGTTGAAGCCCGATGAATTGCGAAGACTTCATCCGGCCCGTCAACTGCTTCTGGTGCGCCCCTACCAGCCCGTGGCAGCCGATAAACTCGTCTACTACAAAGATCCTTTAACCGCTTCCCGCGCACAGCCAAACCCGTTTGTCGGCTGAGAGAATGTGTTTTGCGGGAAACAGAGGGATACTAATTGGGAGTTCACATCCACTCACTAGATACCGTATGCCCGCCGAATGGGAGACGGTTCCCGATTCCCCCCATTGTTACTTACCGGCCTCTTACAAAACTCCCGATCTTGAAAATATTTATCAACCTGAGGGCATCTCAAAGCGCTTTTGTGTCTGGATTATTCGTTTTGCAGGAACCTCTTACGGATATAATTTTCAATTCAACATGCCCTTCTTCGATCCGCATAATAGAGAAATTGGTATATCTAGTTCTAGCTGCCAGAGTAAAATGGGAACTATATCCGTGGGCGATTGTAACAGCACCACCAAAGCAATCCACAGAAACATGATGGACACCCTTTCACTCTCCCGCGAACTGGCCAAGTCGGGGATCAAACGAGAGCATGCAGAGGCCATCGCAGATGCCGTCTCGAAAGCCGTTACTCACCAAAACGGAAGTCTTGCGAGCACGGAATTTGTATATACCCATGTTGATGAAGTGCAGAAAGACATGAATGCTAAGATAGACGCTTTACGTGTGGAAGTTGGTGAATTACGTGTGGAGATCAGTGGATTACGTGTTGACATGGAGACCAAGGTGAGTGCCTTAGATGTGAAGATCAGTGCCTTAGATGCGAAGAGCAGTGCCATTGAGTCTCGGCTAATACGTTGGA
Organism: Rhodothermales bacterium; assembly: GCA_022822185.1. GTDB lineage: Bacteria > Bacteroidota > Rhodothermia > Rhodothermales > Bin80 > Bin80. The sequence goes on from JAJECE010000032.1 coordinate 1,957, forward strand.
TCGTTGGAACAGGTATAGCTTTGGGAATCTTTCAGGCATTCGATGATTTCGTATCTAGCCTGCTATCAGGGCTTTTGTAATCCTTCGTCTGGTCAAGCATTCCGGCTCCATCTAAATGCTGTCGTCCTGAGGCTCTTGCAAAACTAACAATCCAGGCTAAAAAGCACTCCTGGATGCACTCAGGTGAATAAAAATCCTCAAGATTAAGGGTTTTGCAAGATGCTCTATTGAGTGAAATTCCAGCGACATTTTCTCGGGCACAATTCGGCAGCCGATTTTCGCGGAATTAGACGAATCGCTCATGTCTATAAAGGAGTCTCGGACGGCTACCAACTGGCTTGCCAGAAAGCGGATTTCAGGCGGTTTTCCGCGTGTCTAGACACCGTGAATTCGATTTCCTGATTGCCCCGCATTCCGTTTGCGTTTTCAACGTATTGCGGGATTTTCCCCGCAGCACTGCTTCCAATCTCTTCCGCTTCCCCGGCGGCCACTGCGCGGATCCTGGGGCTTTCGTGCCTGACCACCGACTACCGCACTCTATGGGATGCCTGCACCCTGGAAATGACACAGCGTGAGCCGCTTCCCTGGTCCTGGCACAGCCCGCTCCGCACCGATTATGCGCGGCGGCAGGCACTCATCGAAATTGACACCCTGCACGCCCTGGAACTCGACCTCACCCTCAAAGAACTCCTCACCCTCTACCGGATTCAGTTCCCCATCCTGCAATCCTACGAAAATGAAACCTGCTACGACACCCGGGGGCGCATTGTGTTCTCCAAAAAAACCGGGCAAAGCCCCGTCCCGCGCACCAAATCCAGCAAAAAGAGTTCATTCGGAATTCATACGCCCACACGCCGGGTAACCAATATCCCCCTCGGATGGAACGACATCAAAGACATGACCGAAGGCATCGTTACCTATACCTTCATGGATGATACGCTGCCGGGCGGCCCCCAGAAGCGGACGATAGAGTTCCATGCCCCGTTTGATAAATGCGACCGCGAAGCATGGACGTTCCTTGAAAAAACAAAACGGGAGAACCGGCGATGACTCCTTCCGTTGTAGAACATACACACAGGGCTCTGGAGGACGATGGGCAACGACATTTAGGCATGCGCAAGTGGGAACTGTTTCTGATTTCACGGGTTTCTTTGAGAGATGGAGGTCTGCTTCAGTCCTCAAACGCGCCCCCTTGAGTTTTTACCGAGGCAAGTTGGATGACTTCAAAAAATCTCTGGATGTGGCGCGATTACAGTAAATTTGATCTATTCACAATTAGCATTTTGCCATTCACATTTAGGCCATGCGGAAACCTTGTAATTCAACCACTCGAATGAGTCATCGCTTCCCCTTTAACCTAGCCATCCCCCCCCCCCCATTTTTTCATTGGAAATTCTGCAGTGTACACTTCCTGTTGTTATTCATACTGGTTTTTCCAATAGGAGCATGGGCACAGGGAGACGGAAATATGCAACTGGTGCTCCCGCAGAATCTGGTCGGGGGCCGCAATCAGATTGACCTGTCCCAGGATTTCCCCGTCAATGGAACCGCCACGATATTCAAGGAGCATGGGAGTTCAGGCGACATCCCATCAGAGCATTCATTAGAGGATAGTGGTAGTTGGACGAATGCCTCCACGTATGCAGGGGAATCCGACGGAATTCATATGACGATCAGTCCTAACGTTGATCCCCCTGATCCGCCATCGTATTTAGAAGCATTCGGAGGAGCAACTTGGATCAATGTTTACTGGACCCCCCTCCCGCCGACAACGGTGGATCAGCGATTCGTAAGTACAAAGTTGACTTTTCTTCCGATGCAGGGGATATTTGGGAGAATTTTGCAACTCTTATGGCAACTCTTAACAGAGAACAATTATCTCATGGTAATCGTGATCCAGGTGTAACGTATCATTATCGTGTCTTTGCCGTCAATGATGATGATGAAACGAGTGCCCCTTCTGTAGTCAGCGCAACAGCTGGGGGGCCGAATACGCCAACGGGGTTAACTGTAACGGCCTCCGGGCGCAATGAGATCACTCTTAGATGGACGGCTCCCGATAGCGATGGTGGATCGGCCATTACGGGCTACCGCATTTGGAGATCTCTTGATGGTCAGGCTCCTTGGAGGGAACTCGTACCGAATACTTTGGGGACTGGTACAACCTTTATAGATGGGGTAGTTGACGCAGGCACGACGTACTATTACCGCGTCTCTGCGATCAATTCCAGAAGCGTAGGAAACCCATCCACTGTGACCCATGCAACGACGGAGGCCAGTGCTGTCGCTAGACAGTGCCCCGGGTGCGCCGAGGAATTTAACGGCAATCCCTTCCGGACCGACCCGGATCGTTCTTTCCTGGACGGTTCCCAATGATAACGGTGGTGTCCCCATTACGGGGTATCAAATTGAGAGCTCCGCGGATGGGACAAATTGGCCGGATGATCCTCTGGAGGAAGACATCGGAAATAAGACAACCTACACGGATCCGGGGCTTACTGAAGGCACGACGCGCTACTACCGCGTCTCTGCGATCAATCGTATTGGTACCGGCGCTCCCTCCAATGAGGCCTCTGCAACGACGCAGGCGATCTCTGCGCCGGATGCGCCCACGAATTTAACCGCAACGGCTTCCGGGCAAACCCGGATTGACCTGTCATGGAAGGCCCCTGAGTACAACGGCGGGGCCGCCATTACAGGGTATCGGATTCAGGTGTCCCCCAGTGGAACCGGGAATTCCTGGACTCTTCTGCAGAATATCACAGGACGCGCAACCACGACCCATTCTCATAGCGGGCTTACGGCCGGCACGACACGTCACTATCGGGTCCGTGCGATCAATTCCGTAGGTCCGGGTGCCCCTTCGGATGTGGCCCATGCAACGACCGATGCCGCCACGGTCACTGCACCGGAGGCACCCGCCAATTTGACGGCAGCGGCTTCCGGCCCGACACGGATTGATCTTAGATGGACGGCTCCTTCCGGCAATGGCGGATCATCCATCACAGGGTATCGGATTCAGGTGTCCCCCAGTAGAACCGGGAACTGGACGAATCTGGTCGGCAATACCCGAAACACCAACACGACCTATGCCTGCCTGTTGCAAAATAGATTAACTTGACATAGTTAATTTTGCTCAAAAACTTCCATTTTTGCATCCGACTCTGTTCGGGATCCTTCCATCCCAAGCGAACCGTTCATCGTGGTAGGGGCACGGGGTTCCGTGGATGCCC
>JAJECE010000058.1 GCA_022822185.1 Rhodothermales bacterium
TCCACCTGCGTGCTTGCTTTGAGATCCCGTGCAAACCGGCCAGCACTTGCCGCTTCGATCAAGGCCACCAGCGTATCCTTTAAGGTGCCGTGAAGCGAAAAATGAATGCCATGATGGGACCAGAGTCCGTCCGTATCATAATTTGCACATTCATCCAGGGTATAGTAGCGTCCTCCGTGAGAATAGCTGGATCGGACCCCGATCTCAAGCATCTTACGGTATACCGTTTGTCGGCTTACGGGACCAAGTGCATTTTGTAGGTCGGCGTACATGACGACCTTTCGTTCACGAATGAGATCTACAAGGGGTTGACTTGAGCAAGGAGTTCGGGGCATGAGAAGCTGAATAAGTTAAAATTAAAATGGAATATATGAAATATAACATTATCAGGTCAAGCAGTCCCGATTTGCACAAAAAGTGAATAAATCCGATTTCAAATGTTCTTCAAGGATGAATCAAACCAAATCTATCATCGTAAATGAGTGGAAAGGAAGAAATTTAGAAGTTGAAATTCAAAATTAATATACTAATTTATTTTTTCGCCAGCCCATACGGAAGGAGCAACTATCAAGTGCGAGCTGTGTAACTGTTTCTTCAGAGCCATACAAATTCCGATTATCGTTTAGTTCTCCAGATTTTAACCAAGTAATATTTCCGCCAAAGAAATCTGCATTTGCACGTGATGGCGTTGACCCTGCCCTCCAATCACCAATGTTGCCTAGTCGAGTCCATTGCCAGTTACTGGGGATACAGAATGGTGCCTCTTCTGGTGTAATTGGGTTGATTATTGTAGGCCTGATCTGTTTATTACTCAGCAGTGATTTCTGATTTGCCGAGATTTTTTTTAACAACTTCGAGGCTGGCTCATCCGTTATATCTTGTTCCACAATTTTCCCCCTAACAGCGAGGTCTAACACAAACTGCCGCAGGTGAAAAATAGAACTTGGAGAGTCCATCATATGGTCGTAAAGATCAAGGAGTTGCTCGGGGTTCATGGTAACAGCACCTCGGCTAAAATACGTTTCAATTCATCCCGTATTGATGAGGCTGTGGATTCAGATCGGTTTAGTTCCTCAAGAAGTACTTCGGGGGCGACTGGATCATCTTCGAGCATGTGTGGATTTTTAATGTCAAGGTTATATCCGCGTGCCTTGATTTCCTCAATCCCTATCTTCCAGGCATGCTTATTCTCTTCTCGTCCACAGCGTTCGGCTCCGCCCCACCAAGTTACACAATCTTCAAGGTGCTCCAGTCGAATGGGTTTGGTCTTGGAATAAGCCTTTTGACCATCAGGAACGACATGTTCCCAGTACCATGTATTTTTCGTTGGCTCACCCTTTTCAAAAAAGAATAAGTTCGTTCCAATTGAAGCATAAGGACTAAATACCGAGTTCGGAAGGCGTACGATGGTGTGGAGGTTACATTCCTTGATTAGTTCTTCCTTAAGTCGGGTCTTGACACCTTCGCCGAACAGAGAACCATCGGGCAGGACCACGGCAGCTCTGCCGCCATGTTTTAGAATCCGTATGAGCAGGGCGAGAAAAAGATCTGCGGTCTCACGCGTACGGAAATGTTTCGGGAAGTTTGATTCAATTCCGTCTTCCTCCTTGCCACCAAAAGGAGGATTTGTTAGCACAATATCAACACGGTCGCCGTGCCCGTAGGAGACATAAGACCGTGCTAAAGTATTATCATGGCGCAGGAAAGAAGGATTCTCAATACCATGTAAGAGCATGTTCGTGACAGCGAGCATGTGAGGAAGCGGTTTTTTCTCCACCGCACGAAGCGAAGCCTGCATTTTAACTTCGTCTTCGGGGCGCTTCACATAGCGTTCACGCATATGGCGGATGGCACAAGTGAGAAATCCACCCGTACCGCACGCTGGATCAAGCAGTATCTCACCCGGTTTCGGATCAATCATCTGGGTCATAAACGAGGTCACTGCTCTCGGCGTGTAGTATTCGCCGGCATTTCCGGCTGACTGAAGGTCGTTCAGGATTTTTTCGTAAATATCGCCAAAATGCTGACGTTCAACTAAGCTATTAAAATCAATTCCGTTGATCTTATTGATGACCTGCCGAATCAATTGACCAGACTTCATGTAGTTGTATGCATCTTCAAACACACTCTGCACAACGCCTGCACGAGGGCTGGTTCTTGCGGGGAGTTCCTTCAGTTTTGGAAATAGAGTGTCATTTATGAAATTCGACAATTCTTCACCAGTAATGCCTTCTGGATCGGCGGCCCAGTTACGCCAACGTAGCTTGGCAGGGATAGGTGACTGATAATCATTTCTGAGGACTTCAAGCTCTTTATCCTGATCGTCAATAATTTTGAGGAAGAACATCCAGCAGAGTTGACTGATACGCTGAGCATTTCCATCAACGCCAACATCCTTGCGCATAATATCCTGAATGGATTTGACTATGGTATTAACGGACATATTTTAGGCGGCTTTTTTGTACAAAGCGGATTGAAGATCATGCACGGCTCGTTCAAAGCTTGACTTTCCACCAAAAGCGTCAACTAGTTCGATGGGTGTACCGATGTGGTTGAATGGTGGGATCTTTAGGACAGCAGTATCCCCAAGATTAAGGACACCTTCGTCGGCATATTTATCAAGCAAAGCATCAAGGACAGCACAAGCTTGGTCGCCGTATTTCGTGAAAACATCTCGCTTCTTAACGTTTTCAGCCCGTTCCCGGCGGGTCAGCGGCTTTGTATCAAAAGCGATATGGCAAATTAGGTCAAAGGGGTCAAGATCTTTTCCCAACTGTTGGACAATATCAGTAATCGGTAGGCCCTCGGACTCCATCTCATCAATGATAGCTTGTTTACGATCCTCGGCGTTCCAGCGCATCAGAAAGTCGTCAATCGTCCTATATCGCCTGCGCACGGCCTTTCTTGTGAGATATTGTAAAGTTTGGGTAATTTCTCTGCCATCCTCATCAAAGGAAAATTCGCGCTCGGCTATTCTTTCTACTGCAACACCGTCTACGTAGATTTTTCTACGTGATTGTTTGTTTGAACATGATGATGTCTCTCCACCATCAGTAGGAGTTTCATTGTCATTTGTCCCTTTTTCCTCCTCAGGAGGCAAAATCGGGTCATTCTCCGAGGGCTCGTAGATCTGGACAGGTTCCCCGTCAAATTCAGGATCATAAAAATGTCGTGTGGCTCCTCGAAAATCAATGATAGTGAAGAAAAATTTGCCTGTTTCTTCATGTAAGCGTGTACCCCGGCCAATGATCTGTTTGAATTCAGTCATTGATCCCACTTTCCGATCAAGAACGATTAGTCGGCAGGTTTGAGCATCAACTCCTGTGGAAAGAAGCCGTGATGTAGTGACCAGAACAGGACATTTCGATTCAGGATCAATAAAGTTGCTGAGTTCGGATTGGCCCACTGGATCATTTCCGGTAATACGCATTACATACCGGGGATGTGTGGTTACAACATCACTGTTTTTGTTGATTAGTTCCTGACGCATTCGACTAGCGTGCTCCTGATCAACACAAAAAATGATGGTTTTCTGAAATCGGTTACCGCTGTCCTTCAGGAAATCCGTGATTCTCTGTGCAACAAGGTCAGTTCGTTCTTTGATGACCAGAGTGCGGTCAAAGTCAGTTATGTTATATTCTCTGCCCTCAACCTCTTCACCTCCGTCATCAAGTTTTCCTGGTTCTGGGTGCCATCCCTCTATATCACGATCAATATGAACCCGGATTACTTTGTAAGGTGCGAGGAAGCCATCTTCAATACCCTGCTTTAAGGAGTATGTGAAAATTGGCTCTCCGAAATAAGCAATATTGGAGACATACTTTGTCTCTTTGGGGGTGGCGGTGAGGCCGATTTGGGTAGCAGAAGAGAAGTATTCAAGGATTTCGTGCCATGCAGAATCTTCGTCTGCACTGCCACGATGGCATTCATCAATGACGATCAGATCAAAAAATGTCGGGGAGAATTCTTTGAATGTCTTCTGATGTTCTTCAGGGCCTGTTATTGCCTGATAGAGGCCGAGATAGATCTCAAAGGATTTATCAATGGAACGCTTGAGTTTTGTCATCGCCCCTCCGAAGGGACGAAAGTCATTATTAATCGCTTGATCTACGAGTACGTTACGGTCGGCAAGGAATAGGATTCGCTTTTTTTGTCCTGCCTTCCACAGTCTCCAGATGATCTGAAAAGCAGTGTAGGTCTTACCCGTTCCCGTGGCCATAACTAGCAGGATACGGGTCTGTCCCTTAGCGATGGCCTCAGATACAGCATTGATTGCCCTAACTTGATAGTAGCGCGGGGTTTTGCCGCTGTTCTCTTCGTGATAATTTCGAAGCACAATTTCTTCAGATTCAGGTGTGAGGCCTTTCCAGGCCAGATAGCGTCCCCACAATTCAGCAGGTGATGGGAATTCGCCAAGGGCTATGGATGTCTCACGATTTGCAGAGGTTCCAGTACGGTCATGAAATACGAATCCATCACCATTTGATGAGAATGCAAAGGGAATGTCCATTCTCTCAGCGTAATCAAGGGCTTGTTGTATGCCATCACCTATGTTGTAAGTGTTACGCTTCGCTTCAATCACCGCAAGTGGAACATACGGTATGAAGTCCAGAATGTAGTCTGCGCGTTTGCGCTTTCCTCGATTACACATCTTACCTTGCACACGGATAGGACCTTTGGTAATGGAGACCTCTTCTCGAAACTGTGTCATCTCGTCCCAACCAGCTTCGCGGAGAGCGGGTGTAATAAACTTAGTGCAGATGTCACGTTCGGAGAGGTTCCGCTTGTCTGCTATGCCAAGAGTCTCAGCATTCTTTTTTCCTTCATCCGTAAATTTGGATAAAATTTTCATTTGGTCAGAACTACTTTTTTGTTCCGTAACATCAAAGGCAGTTTTCCTTCGATAGAGACTGACACGTTTGCCTGAATTCATAATACATGGATTCGTGGGTTTAACGGAGAGCGATGATTCTGTTACCTATTGGTGTCGCTGAAGCAATGGCTTGGTACAAGATACTCCAATTCTTGCTAAACCAAAGAAATATAATCCGGTAGCCCTAAATCGCTCTGTCATTAACCACACGCTCATTGACAATCATATTTTGCACTGGGTACTGGCAAAGTACCGTAGCTGTCTCGTGAGGCCATCAACCCAGGTGCTGTCCCCAAATTCGTAGACAATCCCGCTACTATCACTGGAGATGATCATAGGGTTATGTGACTTATCCAATGCACACGCATAACATCAAATCATATCTGATTTCCTATGTTACGCCATAGTGCGTATCTCTTGGGGATGAGAGCGGGGCGCACATAGCATTATGATTTAGTGTTTGAGACGGAAAGGCTCTACTTACTTCAGGATATGCAGACAGGTTGCACTCATTCTACCTAAATTTGATCCAGGGACTCAAACCGTACTGGAGAAGTTTGTTGCCTTACATCCCTCCATCCACAACAATGCCGGTAGAACCTGATGCCTTTATTTCTCCCCATTTCTTATTGTGATATCGCTGAACAAACTCCTTACAGCATACACAGCTAGTCCGACTATTTGAACCAGATTCTGAATCAAAAGAGCAGGAAGAAGCCAATCGTAGTCTCTAAAGTCAAGTATGTTGGTTCCCACCAGAAGCAGAATGAGCATCTGAAATCCGATGATGCTCCCAATGGAAATCATTAAAAACAAAGACCATCGTCCTTTGTGTTTGTAGTGTTGTCTGACCCCCTTATGATGTTCGAACTTAGTCTGAGACTCAACTACGTATGGGGCAACATAACCCATATCGCGCGGTTCCCCGGTAGGATGTGGTGGATTAGACAGCCCAAATACACCAGTGAAGGCTTTGGGAGTTTTTTCACTCCGAGATGGTTGATCAGTAATTTTATCTACCTTGAATTCTAATTTCCATCATCGTTACCGAAACGAAGAAAATATCTGCCAACAGTGCTACCGTCCCTTCTATTGGTGGAGTCAAGGGTTTCAAAAGTCGATCAGGGATCAGAAGATGTGCGGCGAACGTATCTGCTTCCCTTTCTCGCGGGCTAGAGGATGGTTTACTGAACCGCAACAGCATCGGATATTTGTCTGGATTGTCAGAAAAAATATTCTGATGCATGATCCAATGGCCTAACTCGTGGGCGATCGTAAAAATCTGCCGTCTTGGGTGATCATCTGCATTCACATACAACTTGCTGTTTTTGAAATCACAATATCCGGCTATCTTATCAGTATAATCCCCAAAAGTGGCAAATACAACATTGACACCTTCCATCTCGGCAATTTCCAAAACTGGAATCGGGGGAGCTGAATAGAGCCCGGTCAACTTATCCGCTGCACGCTTTGCCATCTTCAGGTCGGCTGGTGCATTCAAGCTGCGCTCAATGTCTTCTTTTGTGGTCATCACTACGTACGGTACGGAAGGTGAATACTATCGTCCAGCGTATCGTGTTCCAATTTAGGAAAAATTTGACTTATATGTGTACTTATCCCCTATGCCCCCATCCTGACTAATGCAGATTTTTGATGTTAGCATCAGAAATACGTGTCGATATCATCAGTGTCTGGATGCTTTTGTAGAATCCAGATGTTTTCGGCACTTGCAGTTCTACAAGGTTTGGCGCAAGGGGATCCTTGTGGAATCAAGATCGTATCCCTGTGATTATACACATCCGAAATACCTTGTAGTATGCATGACAATAGGCTCACAGACGCTGCGGATCAGTCTCCATCTATCTCCGACGACGATTTGCAGAAGCAGGTCAAGGTGTTAGACCGAGTGATTGAACGCATTCAGCTTGCAGATAGGGCCAGAGAGAAAGTGAGAGAGGGATGGACCCCAAGACAAACTTTCTGGGATGAATTTATTGACGTAAACTGCACCCCGATGGGGCAGGATGAGGAATATGGTGAGGATGCTTATTGGTCTACTCTGGATGGGATATGGCATCTTGCAGGTGCCTATATGGCAGAGGCGATGGCCCCGTATGATTCCGGCGGAATGACGGCTCCGGCGGCAATAGGTGGGGATGATGGAATCAATGAGGTACCCGAAACCGAGCGGATGCCAGGTCAAGACACTCAGACAACAAGTGATGTGGATTTTAACCCTGAACAGTGGTTCAAGCCAGAGACTCCAAGTGAACTAATCCAGCGATTTGACCGGATACAGAGGGGATCAGCCCCGTGCAGTGACCTGCTGCCATCCGTCTCCGAGGTTGCTAAATATGAAGAGGTGTATCCTGGAGCGGCTGAACATCTTTTTGCCCTGTCAGAAAATGTCCTGAAAATTCAGGAAACGGCATCTAGCGAGCATCATACGCGGTCTATACTCAGAACAGTCACTTCTGTAATGATTTCTTTGAGTATGATGGCATTGGCTGGACTTTCGATATTGTACGGTCCGGCCTGGGTATCAATCCCGCTTGGGGCTATGGGCATTTTTGGTCTATTTTTACCGGAATGGCTTCGGGGGACAAGAAGCCGGAAACGGTAATATTCTCTATGCAGTCATAGATCTGTTTACTGTCAGGGCAAGATGTCTTCCTGATAAAACGTTCCGTCTGCTGCGGCACGATATGTTGGTGGGCAATCTGCGGGTGGATTATGTTGATTCGAGGGAGAATACTGGTCTTTTCATCCCTTAGGATGTGGCCATCCGCTTTATTAGAGGAGGCATTCGCAATTGATTCCATTCGGCGAACTCCAGCAATCTATTCCAGATAATACCCACTTAAGGTTGACGGTGCTCTGCTTTGGCAAGATAAGATCGTAAGCAGCACATAGATATATGGGAAGCCGGCAGGTCAACATGCAACTTGCCCAGAACCTCCCCTTGGAGAGGCCGCTTCTAGGTATCCCAAAAAATGAAAAATGGTTGAGGAGGAAGACTTTAGTCATTTTCTTTAGATTCTTACTTAACTTTCGAATCCTAAACCATGAAATGCTTTCCAAGCCCGGATCAGGTAACTCATTCAAACAATACGGAAAATTTCGCATGAACAGTATTTGTGATACTTCAAACGGGCAGAGTAATTCGATGGGGCGTGCTGTACTTATCTCCATTCACCCGGAATATGTTAAGAGCATAATTTCGGGGGAAAAGGTGTACGAGTATCGAAAATTCTTGCCTAAACAGGAGATTTCGTTTCTAGTGCTTTATTGCACCGCACCGGTTAGGAAGATTACTGCCGTAGTGGAAGTAAGGGGTTGTCTTGTGGGTTCGTTAGCAGATATATGGGATCGTACATCACGAGGATCGGGAATTTCTCACAGTCTCTATTCAGATTATTATTCGGGGAAACAAAGCGCAAGTGTTTTTATCCTTGGGGATGTTTATCAAATGGAAAGTCCAATGGACTTGTCAGATCTGCCGAGTCAGAAGACTGCCCCACAATCGTTTTGCTACCTGGATGACAAGGATATGGAAATTATCTCTGAGCGAAAATCTCCCCGCCCCACCATTGCATCCTCCATGGATTTCGTTGAAGACATTCGCGGCGTTGACCAAAGTGCATCCCCCGGTCATGTGAGCCACTAATTCCAGTTGAAACGGGCCAGCCTGATTGGAATGCGCAGGGCGGTTATAAGATGAACCTCTTGTAAGTCCCTTTCCAAAAGTCAGGTTCTTTTGCAAGGTGTCCATAAAAGATCCAATCCCAAACGATCTTCGGTTACCAGATGCCGGTATTTTTAGATGGGGTTTCACGCAGGAGGCAAATCAACTGCTGGAGACTTTCAAGGTTTTGCATTCATTGTTAAAGTGTTAAATTTGGGAATTATATACATGAGTGCCCATGACCACGCGTTTTCACAAGAAATATTACCTTTGCAGCACAGGCTACCCGTTTCTTGCGCTAACGCATCTTGGCTTGCTCTGTGCAGGGTTTCCCGCCATCTCGCTTTACCGTGTACCGTACCGCTGCGGGTTCGCGGCGATTTGCTGTATCTCACCTAATCGCTTGCGTTCTTGATTGGCTTTGGGCTCTTGAGGAATGATATTTTGTGGGGTTTATGATCCTTGCCAAAAACAAAAAATAAGCCCGTACTCCAAAGTCCGTAAAACCACACATAATCCCCCCAGTGGTACTGCATTTCTACCCCGAATATATACCCAATGACCATAAGCAAGATTCCGAAATTTACCGCAAGCACCCACGCTATACTAAGACTCTCAACTTTTTTGCGTAGCGGAAAACACAGATACCAGCCTACCATTAAAATTATCGTAACTAATCCAGCCCAAAGCAAGTCCGTGCCATTGTAGGGATCACCACCAAAATGAACGGACAACCAATACTTAGCAAAAGCCCCGAATGGGGGGACAATAGAAGCGATAATTCTCATTGTATTTTCCGTCATCGTCATCTGTTATTTCATTTTTGGGAATTTATTATTGCAAGAGTCTCAAGTATTCTATATAATTCCCGACTTTTTGGTCTCCCCGTAAGCGAAATTTGACCGTCACGTACTGGCGGGTCCCTGAGCCAGCACCAGGCTTTGTCTTACAATCCTTAACGGGCATGGCATCAAGCGGATGATATTGTGTAGGCAATCAGGGAGGGGATCTCTCTCCTGATTGTATCCGTTCTATCCACCTGACTGGAAAAAGTTCCCCAGATATGGGCATTCAGGTATATAAGCCCCTTAAATTTCGTCCAATGAAAAAGATTGAACGAAACATGACAATAAAAGGGATTGACTTCAGGGGAGTTGGGTTGCTTCTTTTTGTGGCTGGCATTTTGGGTTGCCAGACATCAGCGGAGCGTCCGAATATTCTGATCATTCTGGCAGATGATCTGGGATACTCGGATATCGGGGCCTACGGGGGCGAAATCCATACGCCAGCTCTGGACACGCTGGCAGAAAATGGGGTCCGCTTCCGCCAGTTCTATAATGCAGGACGCTGCTGCCCGACAAGAGCTTCGTTATTGACAGGCCGCTATCCGCATGGCGTCGGGATGGGGGCAATGGTGTCGTCCGTAGACAGCGAACTCACACAGGGACCCTATCAGGGCTATCTCAGTGAATCGGCGGTAACCCTCGCAGAAATGCTTCATGATGCCGGCTACCATACCTATATGTCCGGGAAATGGCACGTCGGAGAACGTCCACAGCACTGGCCCCGTATGCGCGGATTCGAACGCTATTTCGGCTTGATCAGCGGTGCGAGCAGTTACTACGAAATCATCGAGAATCAGCCGCGCAAACGGCAGATGGTACTGGACGACGATCCCTGGAGTCCACCGGACTCGGGGTTCTACATGACAGATGCGTTTACTGATTATGCCATTGAATTTCTGCGGTCGCACGCATCAGAGAAGCCGTTTTTTCTCTATCTGGCCTATACTGCCCCACATTGGCCCCTGCATGCACTCCCCGAAGACATAGTCAGATATGCACATGCGTATGAAGGCGGGTGGGATTCACTGCGCCAAGGCCGTTATGTACGGATGCAGGAACTGGGAGTGATTGATGAAACGTACGCTCTTTCGTCCAGGCCTTCAAGGCTGACTGCGTGGCAGGATATGATTGACAGAAAGGACTGGGCGCAGCGTATGTCTGTGTATGCTGCGATGGTGGACCGGATGGATCAGGGAATTGGACGGGTGATCCATCAACTGCAGTCCATGGGAGAACTGGACAACACACTGGTGCTGTTTCTGTCGGATAATGGTGGATGTGCAGAGAGTGTGGACGGACGCAGTCTGCATGACCCGAGTACGCGTGCAGGTGAGCAGGGATCCTATCTGGCGTATGAGGAGGCATGGGCAAACGCCTCAAATACTCCCTTCAGACTTTATAAGCAGTGGGTGCACGAGGGAGGGATTGCCACTCCTCTGATCGCACACTGGCCTGCACATATCAAAGAGACAGGTAGAATTATTGACGAGCCCGGGCATGTCATTGATCTGATGGCAACGATTGCGGAGATTACTCAGGGTGACTTGCCTCATTCCGATGGCAAAAGTCTATTACCGCTGTTAGATGTGCCGGAGTACAACTGGCCGGATCGGACTCTTTACTGGGAGCATATTGGGAACCGTGCCATTCGTCAGGGGGATTGGAAACTGGTCTGGGACCGGGAATATGCGAAGTGGCAACTCTATAATCTGGCACGGGATGCAACGGAGTTGTATGATCTTTCAGAGGAAGTTCCTGAGGTCGCTTCCCGTTTACAGCGCCGCTGGGAGATCTGGGCAGACTCCATCGGAGTGCAGCGCCGCTGACCAGTTGCCAGTAGTGTGCGATTCTCTCCAAATGCTACATGATCCTTAAAGGGAGGAGTCAAGTTAAAGGCGGCAGCGGTATTTTATGGTATCGTCTTCTGCTTGAAGATTTTACTGCTGCATGAAGACTCGTTCACTTAATCATCAATATGCCACGCACAATTCTGATTACAGGTGCCAGTACAGGCATAGGCGCTGAAACGGCTCGGTGCCTTGCCGAGGGCAACACCTTGATTCTCCATCACAATCAATCCCCGATTGAGCCGGTGGCGGAGGATGTGCAGATCAGAGGGGGTACAGTCCATACATGTCAGGCCGATCTTGCGGGCGAAGCGGGATGCCATCTATTGATGCAGGCGGTAAATCGTGTTACCGAACATCTTGATGTTTTGATCAACAACGCGGGAAGTCTGCTTCAGCGTCATACGGTGGAAGAGGTGAGCTGGGATCTGATGGAGCGTATCTTTATGCTGAACACCTATTCCGCAATGTTACTGACGAAGTTGTGTGTCCCGTTGTTGCGGAAGGGAAATGACCCCAGTATCGTGAACATGACATCCATCGCCATGCGGCATGGTGCACCTACCGCAACGGTGTATGGGGCAGCGAAAGGGGCCATGGACTCGTTCACGCGCGGTTCGGCGCGTGAACTTGCACCGGACATTCGCATCAATGCGGTCGCCCCAGGCGTAATCCTCACATCATTTCATGACCGATACTCCACCGAGGAAAAGCTGGCCAGCATTGCCAGCGATACGCCCGTAGGCTTTAATGGGCAGAGTATCCATATTGCACAGGCGGTAGAACTTCTGATTGAAAATACGTTCATTACCGGCGAGACCATAGACGTAAATGGCGGGCTGTTCATGCGTTAGCCCCGAATGTATAGAGTTTTTCTCCGAGAACATTAGAATACGGACTTCGAATTCCTTCGCGACTCTGGAGAAAGCAGAGCTGAAATGCAATGTTAGAATTCGTGATGTGCTGCCTGTATTCAGTAGTTTTCCGTCTCTTCACAGTACGGTGCGGGGCAGTGCACGGGCAGTGCACGTTTCATATTTTTGCTCAGTTGTGATCAAATAACTATGAATAGATTAAGTATTCAGCCTGATAGATTGGCACATAAGTCCAAGGTATCCGTATATTCCCCTTGGGAAATTGGTAAATCTTGTCTAATGAGCAAAATTAATCTTGAGCGAGCTATCCAAAATATTGGTGGCAGAACCGAACCGTATACTGCTCTCGTTGAGTTGATAGTAAATGCCGTTGATGCAATTGAAGAGACAGCTCGTCCAGATGGGTGCGTTAAAATTCGCATATTAAGGAGTGATCAAATAGATATAGATCAAAGCCTCCCTGAAGTTGAAGGTTTCGAAGTTGAAGATAACGGGATTGGGTTTACAGAACAGCACCTTGATTCGTTTGATACACTTTACACAGATCGAAAGATTAACAAAGGTGGTAAAGGATTTGGGCGTATTGTGTGCCTTAAGCATTTTAAGAATTTCTCCGTTCGGAGCGTATTCAGGAGTGAGAATGGCTTTAAATCTATAAAATTTTCAATGGGCAGTAATAATCAGATCGTTTCCAATCGCAGTTTCAGTGAGACTGAATCGGATGATACTGGGAGCATTGTTGAAGTACGCCATCTACGCAAAGGTCATTTTCCTAACAAAAGGCTTAAAACTATTGGAAAGGTTCTTGTGCAACGTATTCTGCCATTTTTCATTTCTAAGGGATCTACATGCCCCCAGATTATGCTCTCTGATGACTATAGTAAAGGGGGAAGTGGTGACGATTCAATATGTCTAAATGATTTTTTCGAAAACGAATTAGAAGAATATATAGAGGAACTCCAGGTAACTAAGTCTTCTTTTTATTTGCCTCGGGAGGGTGATAAGGAAGAGTTTTCAGTGCGCATATTCAAATTGTATGCATCCTCTAGAATTTCTGGAAATCAGATGAGTCTTGTTGCTCACAAACGTGAAGTGCTAACGATGTCACTTCACGATCAAATTTCAGAATTTGAAGAAGCATTTCATGATGAAAATGATCGAAGATATACTATTAAAGCATACATATTCAGCACCTACCTTGATGCAAACGTATCTGTAGAACGCGGTGGCTTCAGTTTTGGAAAAAATCCCGAAGTATCATTTCCTGTTGGTCAATCGAAGATTGAAGAGGCAGTTGCAGAAATCGCAGCTAGCACGGTTGAGTCGGCTATGAAAATTAGACAGGATAAGAAGCGTGAGCACATTCAGTCCTATGTTGACAATAAGGCGCCCTGGTATAAAGGGACTCTCTCAGAAGTTGACATTTCCAAGTTGTCCTACAAGTCAACCGATGAACAAATAGAAACTGTGCTTCATGCTGACAAATATCGTAGGGAGAGTGATACGAAAAATAGACTGGCAGCATTTTTAGCCTCTGAGAGCCCTGATCAGAGCGATTTGAATCTATCTGAGTTAGTCAATGATCTATCCGATTCAAGTAAGAATAAGCTTGCAGAGTATATGGTATTCCGCAAGCATGTTCTTGATCTTTTTAATGTGAGTCTTGAACAAGGCGAGAATGGAAAATATTCTTACGAGGGTGCTTTGCATGATATAATACTCCGCAGAAAGAAGGATACGGATACAATTCCTTTTGAGGATCATAATTTATGGCTTTTGGAGGAACGGCTTAATTATACAAATTATGTTGCATCTGATAGAAATATTAGCAAAAAAAATCCTCAGAGACCAGACATTCTAGTATTTGATAATCCACTTATGTTCAGGGAAGATGATATAGTAAGTAACCCCTTGACAATTTTTGAATTTAAGAGACCGCAGTACGACGAATTTGCCAATTCTTCGTCGAATGAAGATCCTGTAGAGAAAATAGTATCTTATGTGAGCAAGATTCGTGAAGACGGATATAATAACCTTAAGGGGCGGCTAATTCGGGTTACGTCAAATACGCCTGCCTACGGTTTTGTTGTATGCGATATCAATAGTAAAGTGGAGAAATGGCTTCGTACTTCAAAAGATTTCAGAGAAATGCCAGATCAGCTTGGTTGGTTCAGGTGGTTTGATAATAGCAATCTATTCATTCAGGTTATCACATGGGATAAGATCGCTAAGGATGCTGAAATCCGACATCGTATATTCTTCAAAAAATTGGGAATAGAATAATCTTTTGAGTACAAGAAGATTTATGAAAATAGAGGAGCATAGGCAATGATCAGATACGAGACTTTGAGTTTGTAGAATTGTTCTATTTTCTCAAGTTATCTGTTAACAGTATCCCAAAACTCAAAATAACTTGATATCACGTCAGGGCTTCCGAATTAATTTGCCATGAAATACTTCCTCCCCATCTTTGCAAGCCTCCTCTTTGCGAGTACATCTCTGGCACAGTACCATGTGACAGGGACCGTTGTTACACTTGACACCGGCGATTCATTACCCGGTGCCTCTGTGATTCTGGAGGGGTCATCCCGTGGGACGACAACGAATACAGACGGCATTTTTGTCCTCTCGGACCTCTTGCCCGGTACCTATACCATCACCGTTTCCTTTGTGGGTTATGAAGATGCATCACAGATTGTGACCATACGTAGCTCAGATGTAGAACTAAACTTTGAAATTGAATCCACCAGTGTGGCTCTGGAGGGTCTTGAGGTGTTTTCTTCAAGAGCATTGGAGCAGCGGACTCCGGTTTCCTTCACGACCCTGGAACGGGCAGAATTGCAGCGTGATCTTGGATCACGTGATGTACCGCTCGTGCTCAACAGTGCACCGTCGGTTTACAGTACAGTGCAGGGAGGTGGCGCAGGTGACGCGCGTGTGAATGTACGCGGATTCAATCAGCGTAATGTGGCGATCATGATTAATGGAATTCCCGTCAATGACATGGAAAATGGATGGCTTTACTGGTCAAACTGGGATGGTTTGGGCGAGGTGGTGAACTCCATTCAACTCCAGCGCGGATTATCAGCGGTCACACTTGCTACACCCTCCATTGGCGGTACAATGAACATTCTTACCGATCCGGCACGCAATACCCGCCAAATAATGCTCAAACAGGAATTCGGGAATGACGGGCTTCGCAAGACTAGTGCAATGCTGTCCTCTGGATTAATTAATGGTAAGATTGCCATAACCGTGTCAGGGGTGCGAAAGACCGGTCAGGGGTATGTGGACGGGACATGGACGGACATGTGGTCCTATTACGCTGCCGCCGGCTGGAATGCAAGCAGCAGGCATCGCATAGACTTTTTTGCAATCGGTGCACCGCAGCGCCACGGTCAGAACTTGTTCCGGCAGAACATTGCCGCCTATGATCATGACTTTGCAAGAGAAGTATTTGAGCGTGATGGTCTGGATGAGAACACAATCGCTGATATTCTTCGCCAATTCCCGGAGAGCGGACGGCGCTGGAATCAAAATATTGGTGCGGTCTCAGAGAACTACACGCGGGACCAGCATAATGGCTTCGGCCCTGTAAAGCGTAAGAATTCCGGGTATATCGACGAGATTGAGAATTTCTTTCACAAGCCTATTTTGAGCTTAAGCCATTTTGGGCAGTTGACAGACAAGTCTTTACTTTCCACGACCTTGTACTACTCAGGCGGCAAAGGAGGGGGCTCCGGTCGTCATGGCGCATTAATCCAGAATTATGAGGGTCCGTCTCCGGTTCCTGACTATGATGCAACAATTCAGTGGAACAGAGAGAATGGGCAGTCCTTTGGTATTATCCGCAACCGCCACAATGTACAGTGGACGCTGGGGGCGATCTCCAAGTTGACACATCAGGTCAGCAGCCGTTTCAAGTTGGAGGCGGGGCTTGACTGGCGTACCGCTGAGATTCAGCATTTCAGTACGGTAAGAGATCTGCTTGGAGGGGAGGGCTATCTACGGCTTGATGACAGCGATTTCTGGGGGACCGAGGGGCGGGTCCTGCAATTGGGAGAACGTTTTGAGTACAACGATGAGGTGACCGTAAACTGGGTTGGTGGATTCCTGCAGGGGCAGTATGATGCAGGTGCATGGAGCAGTTTTGCGGTTGCAGGCTATTCCAGTGTAAAGTATTCGTTTGAAGATTTCTTTGCGGATGACGGGAATGGAGATTTCTTCATGGTCTCACCGCCCTCTATCGGCGGTTACCAGATCAAGGGTGGTGCAAGTTATAGCCTTAGTGATGCGGTTTCCGTTTATGCAAATGCAGGTCATGTTTCCAAAGTGCCCGTCTTTGACGGGGTCATTGATGCGATCTCCGGCAGTATCAATCCGGATCCTCAGAATGAAACTTTTGTCGGGGTCGAGAGCGGTATGAGTTTTCGATCCCTCAACAGAAAAATGACGGCGAAACTAAACCTCTATCATACGACCTGGAATGATCGTACGGTAACCCGCAACCTAGTGGAGCAAAGCGGTAATGATGAACTCGTAAGCATCAAAGGGTTGAATGCACTGCACAAAGGTATCGAGGGAGAGTTTGCCTGGCAGCCGGTTGACTTTGTACGTGTAGAGGGTGCGTTCTCTTTTGGCGGCTGGCAGTACACCGATGATGTATCTGGTACCTACACACTGGATCGTTCCAATCCAGATAGTCAGGAACAGATATCGCTTCCGCTGAGTGGAGTGAAGGTGGGGGATGCCCCCCAGACACAGGTCGCCTACGCAGTCACGGCATTCCCGCGTTCCGGGCTGCATGTTCGTCTAACGGGGCGTTCATACACTCGGCATTTTGCTGATTTTGATCCTGCTGGATACAGTGATCGCAAGAGTGCCGTGTGGGAGGCCCCTGGATACACGGTCTTTGATTTACAGGCCGGCTATGATTTTGACCGGGGCCGCTACGGTTTTCGCATATTTGCGCATATCTTCAATGTAGCGGATGCGATCTATGTCCAGGATGCCGTAAACAATTCCCGCTTTCATGCCTACATTGAGAATGGTACAAACATGGGAAGGGCAGACGATGCAGAGGTGTTCCTTGGCCTGCCCAGAACGTTTAACATTGGGACCCGCATTACCTTTCGATGAATTCTTTTACGAGTAAGAGACGGACGGTATACGGAGCAGTTGCCCCGGTTAATTTATTCAAGTGTTGCCTTCCCCAGATACCCGCCTACGAACAGACTTTCAGGGAAATGCGCTATTGTTAGTTGAAGGTGGGTTAAGTTATGCCCATCCAATTGCTCCGGGGATGCACAGGAGGCGGGTAAACTCCCCCTGATCTCCTACTCACGATCACCACACCACATACTCCTGTACCCTAAATCTAATTCTCATTAGGCGGAGATTTTTGCAAAACCTCCAAATTGGACATTTTTTGAATTCCGAGGCATCCGATTCTTGATGGATATCCTGAGAATACGGGCTAGATTTCGGGGGAGAATATCCTTAGAATTTCAGGAGCGTTTGTCAAACTGTATCGTGGGTTCTATTCTTCGAATAAAAGGGTTGATTTGGGGATACCCCGCAACAGTCAGATAGATGTCTCAGCATGCATCCGTAGGTGAACGATAATTCTATTCTGAGCAATGGTGGCTCGCCGAAGGCCTAGGCAGATCTCGGAGTACGGGCTAGATACCACACATTTCCAGTTTCTACAGATAAATCTCACTCCGATCTGCTGTGTTCCAGAGATAGAGCCGCTACTGAGCGACCCTAAAGGGAATACTTGCCATCGTATGCTCCCACATCATTGCAATTACGCCACCTTCCTCTGTCACATCGAAAAACCCAATCGTGAATTGATCTGCACTATGTGTCATTTCACTGGCCGTCATGGGAACACGCACGACATCTTTATCAGGTGTATAATCGTAGGCTCCCCAGATGCCTTCCCCGGGAGCTCGGCCGGACTCCTTGGCGGCATGCGTGGAAAGAATGAATGTCCAGCCATCCGGGCCCAAATCAACAAATACGCTGTACTCACCGGCAGCAACTTCCACATCGCCGATCACAAGGGCAATTTCGGTGTGCAGTCTTGTCGATTTGTTCGCACCTGCCCGCCAGACGGGTGCGGGTCCGGTCACCATCGTACCATATTCTTCGTCAGCGCCAAAGATTCCCGTGCGGCCACGAAGGATAGGGCGACCATAATCCACGATAATCCATGCTTCACCAATCTGGGTTGAAGCCTCCCCTCGTGGAGAGGATGGCCGCTGCGAAAACGCATCGCTGGCACCAAATACGAGAAACGCCAGTAAGAAAATTGCAGTACTAAATCGGTACATGAGAACTAAGAGATTGATTTAAAGGACTGCAACGCGAGAGATACACTATGGTTTCCCCGCCTTAGCACCAGAATGCTCAATGTCATATGTAGATCACCATTTCGGTGCCCCGGCTGCACAGCAAATAGCAGAGACTATCTCAAAGTATTTCTGGAAACTGAACTCACGTACCCCGGATCAGGGGAATTGTGGGTGTGTGATCGCTGACCTTTCAAACATAGTTTATGGGAATGTCAAGTAGCCGCAGTGTGAAATTTCTTCCAGCTACTTGACGAGATGAATGTACTGCACACAGACTCGTAATCACAAATCGCTCAATTACATTTGATCCTGCTATGTTGTTGATAAGTTCTAGGAGTTCGTGTTTTTTCTTTTGAAGGAACTGTCTTCAACTAAAGATAATTGCAACTGAGATAACCACCCCGGCAAAACCTATCATCCAGATGGGTACAGTGTACTTTGAATTCACTGCGTCAATTTTGGCGTTCTAAACATCGAATTTCGCCTCTAGCCTTTCGATTACATTTGATCCTGCCATGCTGCTGATGAGTTCTACGAGTTCGTGAGTTTCCTCTGCGGACAACTTACCTTCTCTGGCCGACTTGCGGAAGAGCCGAAAGATGCGTGCGTGTTCGATGTCTGGTCATTCATAATCTGTTTTTCGTCCCATTCGCCAGATTCAGAGTCGTTACGGGACAACGATATAAGACTTTTTCTACACTTTTGTATCGATTAGTTTAAAAATGCTTAGATCATCCGGTGCATCCTTATTTGGGAAGGGCTCCGACACGTCGGGTTTTCCGCGAATACAAGAGCCGCAAAGACAGGGCTGGACTGATCATCCAACCGGTAAATGATCGGGGGCATCTGCTTCACGCTTTCTAGGCGCAGAGCCCTTCTAAATGATGGATGCAAGCCCGGCATCTATGCCATAAACATAATCCAAACCAATTAATTCTGACCGTGAGACACTTTTTGCCTCGCTTTCATCCTTCGGTCAGGGTGCGGGACATTACTCCTTCCTTAAAAGAAGGAAATTTGCAGTGCTATTGGTTAGGGGATGTCTGAATCCGAATTTATACTTTGCGGTCTCATCTTCGGAAGGATATTGGGAGGTGATGCCTGCCTGCGCAGCAGGATCGCCTGCCGCCGCACAGATCCCATCGGAACTAAATTCTAAGCAGTTTTGGGTTACCGCATCTGCCACAGTGCTGATGGTGTATCTTTCCCTGTTCGGAACATTTCCATACCGCTGGACGGTGATATTGGTAAGAACTGCAGTTGCGCATTCAATTCACACACGAGTTCCCGAACAGATTTGGTTCCCCGGTTCGTCTAATACTCTAGGCGGCGGATATCCGCCGCCTGGAGATGTTTAATGTACCGGAGTGCAGGGGGGCACGGTCACCGGTCAGACGTATCAGCGCAGAGATCATTAGCTGCGGTGGGGCAGTGCATTAAAGATACATCGGTGTATATTTCATGCAGAGGCATGTGGATGGCGTTCTGCGGCGGCCACGCCGCCCGGAATGCGCCCGGTCGTCGGCACTTTGAGGATCATCAACCCGCAGTTGAAAATGAACAGTCCGCCCGTGAACCCTCCCCGGAACATGGCGTTCGATCATTTGATTCAACAGGGCGGAGAGTCCCAATCATCATGAAAACATCTAGAATACAATAACGGCACAATGAGCATAAATCCTGTTTACAACCCCCGTGACATCGAAGTACCGGAAGCTGAGAAAAAAAGGAGGGCGGAAATTGTTGCCAGAATCAAGGCCGCTCCCGAAATGACACCGGACGAATATCGAAGACAACTGAAGGGCTACGCTTTGGGGGCAGCAAAAACACCTGAAGATCGGGAAAGGCTGTCCAAAGAGTTTGATCGTGAGTATGGCACCTATTGGGCACCATGATTCTTCATGAGCTTGTTGGCCACAATGAGGATCATCCAGCATATCAGGCACTGGAGGTGGCCAATCGAAAAACACAGCTTAATTTCCTGAAGTCGCTGGTTCGTGCCGCATTAGGTTCTGATACTCCGTTTTTGTCACAAACGGTGATTAAGGCACTCAATTTCCATTCAATCGGGTGCCTGCACGCGTATGCAGGCCAGTACAGGCCATGCGAAGTGAATGTGGGAGAGTATCTTCCGCCAGAGCACTTCAGGGTTGCGATGCTTATGGATGATATGGTGAATCGCGTAAATCGAAATTGGACGGAAACCGAATCAATAGAACTAGCCGCATATGTGCTGTGGCGGATCAACCATATTCATCCATTTATTAATGGGAATGGCAGGACTGCCAGAGCGTCGTGCTATTTTGTATTGTGCCTCCATATGGGGAAGTGGATTCCGGGAGATCCTATTCTTCCCGAACTTTTAAGGGAAGATCCCTATCGTTCCAGATATCTTGAGGCGCTCAAAGAAGCCGATCAAGACGGGAGGCTGGCACCTTTAGCCTACGTAATTGCAGATGGACTTCTTCACCAGTTATCAGATCCCAAGATCCAATAATTTTCCGGGTGTGTTCGGTGCACTTCGTAAGGTGATCTGTTAGTTCGATCAGGGGGTTATACTTCGCTGTCCCATCTGTGGAAGGATGGTGGGGATGTGATGCCTGCGAGCGCAGCATGGTCGACTGCCAAGGTGCAGGTTCCATCAGAGTCTCCGGCTCGCCTGCGGGAAAGATGGATAGAACCTGTCAAATGCCAAATCCCCTCTTAGTCGGCATCATCCACCCTCTCAGTTGTCGCTAGACATCCCCCCCAGCGAATCACCAAGACAGGGTTTGCGGATGCGTACAGCCGGCCGGGCAAAGTGTATCCGCAGAATACCGTTGCGGACGGATTGCAGGTTCCAGGGAGCGTTCAGGCTGGAGTTTACAGCAACTATTCTGCTGGAGCCCCGATCAGGACCCTGTCCGGTGCAATGAATGCACTGGCATAACTTTTCTCAACCACATCCAGAAGGCGCTCGGCATCCTCCCGGTTGCGAAAGTTGCCGATCCGAACACGATAATAGGGAGCACGGAAATCCTGATAGACCGGCGGCTCCGATTCAATTTGAGGATATAATGCATAGAGTGCGGCATCCTCAATAAATCTTCTCCACCATGTTAAGGCATCTTCGACCATTTGGTCGGCTTCCTGTTTGTCTAGGGTAGAAATAATCTGAATCCGAAAGCCAGATTGCTCTTCTGAAGACGAAAATGCCGTGACATCAGCAGACAGCAGGATCTCGGGAACATCGTGCCGGATCATGTTTGCCGGATCCCCGGCAGGTTCCCGGTAGGGTTCCGGGTCAAAGTCCTCATACTCGGCCCAGTCAATCGGCCGTTCATCCTGCGTCTCATCAGAAACCGCATCCATAAGCGGACTTGGTCCCGGAGGAGCAGAGCAACTGGCCGCGGCAAGCAGCAAAAGGATCAGGATCAAACCACGATAAAAATCAGATGTCATTTCATTCCCTGGATAATGGCTACCGAAGCACTTGCCCCAATCCTGCTTGCTCCCGCATCAATCATTGCAAGTGCTTGAACACTTGTACGTATTCCACCAGATGCCTTGATTCCAAGTGTGCTCCCAACCGTATCAAACATCAGGGCAACATCCTTTTCGGTGGCTCCACCGCCTGCAAACCCTGTGGAGGTCTTTACAAAGTCTGCACCTGCATCCCTGGCCAACAGGCATGCGGTTTGTTTTTCCTTATCCGTAAGCAAAGCACATTCAAGGATTACCTTCACCAATGCCCTTCCCGCGCAAACGCGTACAACTGCTCGAATATCTCTTTCGACATCCTTGAATATTCCGCTCTTGAGTCGTCCGATTGCCATAACCATATCAATCTCTGCAGCACCTTTCTGAATTGACAGCGAGGCATCTTCGACTTTTGAGCCGGTAGAACTGTTTCCATGCGGAAACCCTACCACCGTACAGATCGCCTGCGGGGTTCCCTGGAGCATCAATTTCGCTTCTTCAACGTAGGATGGAGGAATACATACACTTGCAAACTCATACTCAACAGCTTCCTGACAAAGAACGTAGATATCCTTGATCGTCGTGTCAGGACCAAGTTTGGTATGATCCATCATTCCAGCCAGTTCAACGGCGTTCAGGTCCGAGGTATTGAGGGGCAGCACGCTCATTTGTGAAAATAAGATTCTCTGTTATAACTTTTGATTCACCTTCGGGTGCCATTGATTCGATTTTCATGCGTCAAATTTGTCTGCTTCTCCTGATTGTTACCGGTTGCACTGCCAGTTCGGAGCGTGAGCGTACAATTCAGGATGATATGGGACGTACCGTATCTCTCCCTTCCAGAATTGATCGGATTGTCCCTTTAGCACCTAGTATCACGGAACTTCTCTTTGCTTCTGGAGCTGGATCAAAAGTCGTTGGAGTATCTGCATATGATGATTTTCCGCCCGAGATTGATTCATTGCCCGAATACAGTGTTCTACCCATGGATTTTGAGGCGATTGTCGCTCTTGATGTGGATATGGCCTTTGCAAGTGAACAGGTAAACAATCCAAAGAATGCAGACACTTTTGCGGCAGTAGGGATCCCTGTGTACTTTGTTGCCGTGAATACACTTGAAGATGTAACACGGGCAATTCGGGATCTGGGCGATCTGCTTGGTACGTCAGAGGCCGCACAGGGGCGTGCAATGCAACTGGAAGATTCACTTGCCCAGCTTGCTGTGCTGACCGCAAATCTATCCGAAAAACCGGAAGTGCTGTTTTTGATAGAGACGGCCACATTGTATGCTTTCGGGCAGGGAAGCTATATCCATCACATGATTGATCTTGCCGGTGGAAACAGTATCACAAGAACCCAGTCTACGCGGTTTCCTGTTCTGACTGACGAGTTTGTGCTGAGCGAAAATCCAGATGTGATTGTAGGTTCATTTGGTGTTGAATTTGAGATGTCTGAACTGCTTTCGTACCATCCAACCTGGGATATTCTGTCTGCCGTTGTTTCCGAACAGGTCCATGGATTTGATTCAGACCACTATTTACGTCCGGGCCCGCGCCTGGTGCAAGGGGCGTGGCAGCTTGCCGGGGTACTCCATCCTGATGCAATGACGGGTCCATGAACCGCTGGACAGTTGGGCTACTGGCTTTGGCACTCGTAAGTGTGATCTTTTCCGTAAGTATTGGAAGGGAGGTATCCTTTCCGGAGGCGTTGTCGGTGCTCTGGCATCATGCTGTATTTGGATATGGAACGATTCCAGATCCGATTGCTGACCGGATTGTCTGGCAACTGCGTCTTCCCCGGGCACTGCTTGCTCTGATCGTAGGAGGGGGACTGGGAATCATCGGGGCAGCCATGCAGACCCTCGTTCGCAATCCACTGGCGGAGCCCTATATCCTCGGAATCTCCAGTGGTGCGACTGCCGGCGCGTCGCTGTTCTATTTAGGCTTTTTGCCTCCTCTGATTTCCAAAGCACTGACGATGCCCATTGCAGCATTCGCGGGGGGATTATGTGCAATCCTTATTGTCTACAGTGTTGCGGGCAGTCGGGGACATCTGTCCGTGGCACGCTTACTTTTGGCCGGGGTCGCGGTTGCATCCCTGATGGGGGCTCTCGCCTCCTTTATCACCCTGTCTTCCCCAGACCCGGATAAATTGAGATCGGTATTGTTCTGGTTATTGGGGTCACTCCATTTGGCCACCTGGAACGCGCTCATCTGGCCCGCAATTTCTGTCTCAATTGGGCTCATTGCATTGCTTATATTAGCCCGGCCGCTGGATGGAATGCTGACGGGCGATGAATCAGCCCACTCACTCGGCGTACCGGTGGAGTCTGTGAAGCGGATTCTGATTGTTTTGGCTTCACTCGTAACGGGGTCAATTGTTGCGGCAAGCGGGGCCATTGGGTTTGTAGGGTTGATTGTTCCGCATGCGGTGCGTTCGTTCACGGGTGTAACCCATCGTAAGATATTACCGGCAAGCTTCATTGTCGGGGCAATTTTTCTCCTATGGGCCGATCTTGCGGCCAGAGCGCTTTTGCCCGGCGCACAATTACCGGTCGGCATTGTTACAGCGCTCTGCGGTGTGCCATTCTTCCTCATCCTGCTCCGTAGAAACCGCCAGGGATTTGGTTGATGTTCCCGTGAAAGCGCCTATCGGTTCCTGTAGACGAAGGACAACCCAAAAATAAACGATATAGATGGCAGAAAACCAGAAGGAGGCGGCGATCAGAGTGCGAGAGTTCCAGTCTGTGGTAGCAGATGATCTGAAAGAATTCTCTCGCCATTTCAAGGAGGCCGTGCGGGTGGAGCATGGGCTTCTAAATCTGGTGCTGCGCTATTTTCTGCGACAGAAAGGCAAACGGATCCGTCCGCTGCTGGTGCTTCTGACTGCAAAAACATGTGGAGGCATTCAGGAGCGGAGTTACCGTGCCGCGGCATTAGTGGAACTGCTCCACACCGCAACCCTGGTGCATGATGATGTGGTGGATGAATCCGAAAAACGGCGCGGTGCCTTTTCCATTAATGCACTCTGGGGCAACAAAGTCGCCGTGCTGCTTGGGGATTATTTTCTGAGTCGCGGTCTGCTTCTGGCACTGGAGCATGATGACTATGATCTGCTGCGGGTTCTGAGCAACGCCGTCAAACGGATGAGTGAGGGAGAGTTGCGTCAGGTGCAGCGTGCACGCAGCATGGATGTCGATGAGCAATCCTACTACAAGATTATCTCAGATAAAACCGCTTCGCTCCTGTCCGCATGCACACGCTGTGGCGCACTGAGTGCGGATGCCGACGAAGAGAGCCTGAAAGCGATGGGGGAGTATGGGGAGCAACTGGGACTGGCGTTCCAGATCCGGGATGATCTTTTTGATTTTGGGGCGCAGGAGGTTGGAAAGCCGGTGGGAGCGGATTTTCAAAAGAAACTGGTGACCCTCCCCCTGATTCATGCACTTGAGGTGGCGACCCCGTCGGAGCGGAAACGAATTATGAAGATCATCCGCAGGGGCAGGAAATCCAAAGAGCATCAGCAGATCATTTATGAGTTTGTTGAGTCAACCGGCGGACTCGCCTACGCACAAAAGCGCATGGAGGACCATGTACGGTCCGCGCAATCTTTGCTGGAGGTTTTTCCAGATTCGGAGGCCCGCAGAGCCATGCATGCACTCAGTCACTATGTGGTTGTACGAAAAAAATGATTCGGGGCTATTTCAGAATCAGTGATCGGTTTACCTGCGCAACGCCCCCGGAGACCAGATCCTCCACTTCCACTTCCAGGGTGTAGCTTCCGCGCGAAGCCTCTGCCAGTTCAATGGAGACGTAGGAAATCGGAGACTCCCGGGTACCTCGCTGCTCACTGGTCTGCAGGGAGATTGCCCCCGAGGGACCTTCAGTATCAGGAATCAGTGTGTAGGCAGTCCGGTATCGGGTCTGCCCGTCTGACGCTCGTTTCAGGTTATAGATTTCAAGGTACACGAATGGCGCGACAGATCGTGAAAACTCCCCGGATGGGTTCACATAAAGGATCATTTCCTCACGGAGCATTTGGTCAGGCAGCGTA
Source organism: Rhodothermales bacterium (assembly GCA_022822185.1). Classification (GTDB taxonomy): domain Bacteria; phylum Bacteroidota; class Rhodothermia; order Rhodothermales; family Bin80; genus Bin80. Next base: position 25,997 of record JAJECE010000058.1, read on the forward strand.
TGAATGCTATCCGCCAACAGGATATCGCTCAGTTGCAGGCCGCTGGCAGTGAACCGGGGGACCTCGTAGGGGAAGCGGATTGCCTCCAGATACACGCCGTCCAGTACCCGGGCATGGAGCGCAAAGTTGAAGGATGCAGCAGGTAAATCAAGTTGAAACCGGTCAATGGATGCCGGAGCGCCTCGAAGGTATGATTGATGCTCACGAAGATAACTGATGCGCTCCCAGTCTTGATTATGGACAGCGAAGCCGGCTTCTATGGTGATGGAATCAGGCCCGGAAATCCGTGCCGTTTCGTGCACGGGAACCTTATAGTAGACCTCCAGCAGCGTCCGCCCTTCCAGCCCCCGGAATGCACCCACAACATAGGGGACCTCCCAGTGTCGGGTTCCAGAAGGCCATTGATGCCGATCCGTACTCAATCCGTCCGCAAGAAACTCGACACTTCTTCGCCCGGCATCCAGCCCGTCCAACCCTATCAGTGATGCTTCAAAGGTGGGACCGGAGGGAACGGGTACGAAGTGCTCGGTGACCCCGCAGACCTGTGCAATACAGGTTGGAGCAAAATGAAAAACCAGCATGGAATCATAGTAAAGCCATGAATTCGCCTCGCCGACCGTATATTGATCCGGCTCTCCGTGGCGGAGGAACACGATCCCCTGATCCGTGAAGTCAGAACTGAGCAGGTAGGTAGGTGGAAAATAGGCTTCGTCATGGGTAAATGTACTCCGAAACCATGAGCGGAACCCGTTGAATAAATAGTCCTGTTCGGCGATTCGCAGCCGCCGATAGTGCTCGGCCATGCGTGCATTGTAGGGGGCTGCGGGCATTGGGTCCCGGTGATTCCAGAAGACATTGAAAAACTTGCGATACTCCTCTGTATCGTCAATCTGCTCAAAGGCTGCCAATTCTGCGGGGCTGGCGATGGATTTTATTTCTTCAAAGAGGATCAGGGCATCCAACCGGCTATTCAGGTTGGTGATTGCTTTCTCCACAGACCGGGTTCCTTCCTCTGGACGCATGCGTGCAAAGTCCAGACGTGCTTTGGCAAGCAGCGCAATTGATGGATCGGCCATGTTACGTTCGCGGTAGACAGTCTCTGCCGCCTCATACAGGCCCTGCCGCTCGTATGCCCGGCCAACGAAGAGGGGGGACAGGGATCCTGTCTGTTTTCGAAGCCATACCCTGGCCTCCTCCGGCTCTGTGTTGACAATATAGCGCCAGTAGAAGGACAACAGTTTTGTGACTGCATAGTCCAGTTCAGGGCGATGCCGCAGCTGTGCCTCTCCGAGAATGACGGCCTGCTGCAGATCGTTTTGGTAACGTTTGAGGATGGCGTATTGCAGCAGGACATCTCTGTAAGATGAATCCTGAGCAAGGATAAACTCGAAGTCATTTTCGCTGCGGGCAAGCAGGTGTTGCAGGCGGCTTTGGATGGTTGGATTCCGGCCGCGCTCCCGCAGAGCAATCCCGCGAAGGTAGCGCCCTTCTATATGGGTCGTATCCGATTCGAGGAACGAATCCAGCAGGCGGAGTGCACTCCCATAGTCCTGATCTTCAACCGCCACACGCGCGGACTCCAGATCCGGTGGAGGAATCTGCAGGAATAGCAGAATGAGAAAATAACAAGCCATCGCAGATTACAGGTGAACCTGAAGGCCCAACCTCTGCGAATCAATCAGATGATCGCGCTGATCTTTTGAAAGATCTCGCTTTGCGGCTCGCCGGTTTTGTCATGAATGAGCTGGACCATCTTGCGCATATTTCCTCGCGCCTTCTTCATTTCCTTATCCTCAAACTCGGCTTCACTCCAAATAGATTTAATCTGGCTGCATACCTGCCGCCAGTTTTCGTTCATACGCTCAGTTGCCATCAACCTGGGTTAGATTCAGTATAAAAAGGATTGACGAAAGTATCCTACGTCAATCGGTTGTATGGCTTACTTCAGAATCTGTTCCAGAACATGAGAACCAGAATCGTAACCCACAGGATGTGACAGATTCCAGTCACCCCGCTAATCAGGCGGGCACGAAATTTTACCCGTCTCTTGAGTTCCTCTGCTTCTTCGGATTCACTGATGACTTTAAGGGCCTTTCGAAGCATATTCCAGAGCGGACGCAGGAGTAGATACTGAATCCCCAGGAGGATAATAATCAGCCCGGAAGCGATGTGGTACTGGAGTTGTCCCGGGTATCCACCACCGACTGTCAGCAGACTCGTAGAGAATACAAATGTAGCGAAAAGCATGATGCCCATTAGTGAGATTGTACGTGTCCCGTCAATCGCCACATCAGGGTATCCGGATACCGCAAATTTTGCCTGACTGCCCAGCCGCAGACTCAGGCCAAACCAGGCGGATGCCGTCAAAATGTGAAGCAGGATTAAGATATTCTTGAGAAAGATCATGGGTTACCAGTATTCATGGATGTATGGTGCCGCAAGTAGGATGGCTCGTCAAATTCGTCCACTTGTACGGCATCCCAGGCGGCTTGTGCAGCCTCCTGAATTTGTGCAGCTTCCTGTTTAGAAATAATGCCGGCCTCAAGGGCCCGGTCAAAGCGTGTGTTTTTCGGCTTTCCTTCCAATGCACCGGAACGTACGGCTTTTGAGACCTTGGCCTCAATCGGGCGGACCCCCGCAACAAGGTTAAACGCATGTTCCATACGGCTGAGTCCGCGCGTGCGATCCTGTCCGAGATAAACCCCTGCGGCAATTCGGTTTCGCTGCGGGCCGGGAGTCTGCATCAGTGTTGCAACCTTATGTCCGAGTTTGTCGGACGGGCCTCGTCCGAAGCTGTTCAGCCGGTGCCAGAGCAGTGCAGGTCCGCGCACCCACCAGGTAAAGCCCGGAACGCTCATATTGGCAAGCAGCCCTTCAAAGGCCTGCTGGATTTCTGCAAAGGCGTACTCCATGGCCCACTCAAAATAGGGACGGTCTTCCTTTTGCATCCCTTCGGCTTCAAATCGCCGGATGGTGGCGGAAGCCAGATACATCCAGGAAAAAATATCGGCAAAGCGGCCGGTAATTTTTTCTTTCCGTTTGAGTGCACCCCCAAGGGATCCCATGGCCACATCTGCCAGAAATGCGAACGAGGCGGACACCCAGGTCAGTCGCCGGATATATGTACGCACAGGCCCCTTGCCGGGGGCCGGCACCGCATGACCGTGCGTGATCCCCAGGATCAAACACCGCGCGGCATTGCGCACGACATGTCCAATATGCCCGATGAATGCACGATCAAACCGGACGGTGTCTTTTTCGCCTAGAGCGATAATTTCCCTGTATGCCCAGGGGTGGCAGCGCAGTGCTCCCTGACCAAAGATCATCAGGGTTCGTGTCAATATGTTGGCCCCTTCCACGGTGATCGCAATAGGATTGCTGATATAGTGATGTGCCAGAATATTGCGCGGGCCGGATGAAATGGCACTGCCTCCCATGATATCCATGCCGTCATTGACAATCTTGCGACTCAGTTCGGTCAGGTTATACTTCAGGATTGCAGTGACCACGGCAGGGGTTTCGCCACTGTCAATGGCACCGAGTGTATAGACACGGGCCGCGTCCATGAGATAGATGAATCCGCCGATCCGTGCCAGCGGTTCTTCAATCCCTTCAAACCTTCCGATAGGAAGCCCAAACTGCCGCCGGACGGCGGCATAGGCCGAAACCCCCAGATAGACGGCTTTAGAGCCTCCCACGGCGGATGCGGGGAGCGAGATTCCTCGCCCGGCCGCAAGTGCTTCCATGAGCATCTTCCACCCGGCGCCGGCCCCTTGTTTTCCTCCAATAATTGCATCCAGAGGGACCACCACACCCTCGCCTTCAAAGGGGGCATTCACAAAGGGAACCCCCAGCGGGTCATGCCTTCGTCCCCGCTTGATGCCCCGCGTATTGGAGGGGATCAGTGCACAGGTGATTCCAAGATCTTCCTGCTGACCGAGCAGGTGGTCCGGGTCGTTCAACTTGAATGCAAGCCCCAGGATGTCGGCCATTGAGGAGAGCGTGATATATCGTTTTTGCCAGTTGAGGCGGATCTTGATTTCACCGGACTCACTATCCTCAAACAGGACCCCGTTTGCCTGGATAGCCCCTGCATCACTTCCTGCACCCGGTTCTGTGAGTGCAAACGCGGGAAGGAGGGTCCCCGCGGCCAGACGTTCCAGATATTGTTCGCGCTGTGCCTGCGTTCCATAGTGAATGAGCAGTTCTGCCGGTCCCAGGGAATTCGGCACCATCACGGTGGTTGCGAGCGGGCTGCAGTGGGACTGCAATTTCATCACGACCGAACTGTTTGCCATGGCGGAGAATCCCAGCCCTCCATATTTGGCGGGAATGATCATTCCGAACATTTTCTCCTGCCGCATCAGTTCCCATGCCGGATCGGGGAACTGCCGGTCTGCCCACACCTTCCAGTCATCAATCAGGTCACACAATTTCTGCACGGGGCCATCCAGAAACTGCTGTTCCTCTGGACTCAGACTCGGATAAGATGCCTCCCGGATCCGCTTCCAGTCTGGACGACCGGAAAATAATTCCCCTTCAATCCAGACTTTTCCTGCCTCCAGCGCTGTCCGTTCTGTATCCGAAATTGCCGGAAGCAATCCCATCCGAGCCATGGTCTGCATGACGGGGCGCGTAAACAGCAGTCGCCGAATCGGGGGTACTGCCCAGGCCCCCGTAAGGACCGCTGCCATGAGGATCAGCCACAGTGGTGCACCTGCGGTATAGATCAACAGAATCACGGCAATCCCCCATACCCAGATCCGCGCACCGAAATATGCCAGAAGTAAAATGGCGGGTAAGCCAATGCCTATGCCTTGCCACAGTGTCAGAACATTATATCCGTATTGCTCCATGGGTTTGTATGCAGTTCATTGGCGTGCAATGATACATGTTGTTGCCGAAATACTCTAAACGATTATAACGGGGAATCTGATCCAGATATTTCACGAGACAGGCTATTCGATCAGGCTGCGCTCTTAATGGAAGTCCAATATTGTGGGGATAACTCACCATGGCGGGACAGCAGCAGTGGAGTACGGTGAACTTCAATAATATGCGGCGGAATTATCCTTGGCATCTTTGTTCCGTGATCCTCCGGCGCAGATCTTAGCATCCGGAGTAGGTTAACATCTAGAACACATGATGGAAGAGGCGAACTGGCATCTACAGGGCGGCATATTGTGTCGATTGCAGGCGACATCCTCCTGGAACTGGCAAGATGAAAATCGGATCATTTCTCATGACTCTGCCATTTGTGCCGAAAAATCAGGCGTGCGGACGATTTCTGTTTGCTGCATCTATCGGTGTGTGAAAGGAATCTTTGATTCCCCCCGGCAGGATAGTGTGCGTTGCAGTCGCCCCGATCAGTATCTGAAAGTTCCCCATCTGGATTCGGGTACAGCCGGTTTTGCGCACTTTGCGGGGTCAGGTACAGAGGAAGCAGGGGGATGTGATCACAGGTTATGCTGGGAAACGATTCTCTGCGCTGATCCCATTTAGAGGACGCTTGCGCAGCAGTGAAGGGGTTCGGTTTTCACCGTACAGAGGGGGATACGTGCCATTTTGGTGTGCTGATCTTGAGATTTGTTGAATTAACGGCATTTGAATTCAACAAATCTCCTTTAATAATCCATCAAATCTTCACACAATGCCGGGAACATCGCCCGGTTGGGGCGTTCAAATGGTTGTCAGCATGGTCCAATTTCTGCATCAGCCGATTGGATTGTGAGAACCATTAATGTGGGGATTTTGCCGCGTATGTTTGTGAATGAAAATGTTCTGCAGGAATCTGATTTCAAACTCTTTTCAGTTGGCTGGGTTTTTCCCAGTTCGTTTTTCTCCCTATCTCCGCTTGATTAGGGTGATGGGGAGATGTGTGCTGGGTTTGCGCTCTTGATCAGATGTGCTCCAGATTGATCTCACTCACTTGTCGAAAACCTATTACTCCATCTAATCTGTTCATGGGGTTGCAACGGACGGTACTCCAATGAGAGGA
>JAJECE010000086.1 GCA_022822185.1 Rhodothermales bacterium
TGAACCGCTCAATACTGGGAACAGGATGGGCGATACTGGAGCAGTTCCTGCGGGAGCGAGGCGTGGTGATCAAGGTGCCCCCGCATTATACATCGCAGACATGTAGCAAGTGTTCCTATGTGAACGCAAAGAATCGGCAAAAGCAGTCCGATTTTCTATGTCTGGCGTGCGGGTACCAAGCGAATGCGGACACGAATGCGTCCGTGAATATCCGGGCGTCGGGGATGGCGTCCTGGCACGAATTGTGCCGAACGGGTTGTGGAGCCTATGTAAGACCTGTCATTGCGGAGCGCAAGCCTGCAATGACAGGCAACGGGCGATGAAACACCAAAAAGATCATTAGAGTTGTTACTCATGAATATAATTCCCCTTCAAAAGAGTTTCTTATCCGTCTCATAATCACATTCTGACATGCTACGCACCCTCACGCTTTCATTTGTTACGCTTTGTACCCTCTTCACGGCGCAGGCACAGACCTGGACTACCCTGGTGGACGGCGACGACCTCTCTGGATGGGAAAAACTCGGGGGAGATGCAACCTATATCGCCTCCGATGGCGAAGTCACCGGAACGACTGCGGAAAATACGCCCAATACATTCCTGTCCACAAAGGAATCCTACGGTGACTTTGCACTCAGTGTTGAAGTACGGGTTGACCCTGATATTAATTCCGGGATTCAGATCCGCAGCGAATCCAAAGAAGCCTACCTCAACGGCCGGGTTCATGGATATCAGGTGGAAATTGACCCCAGTCCCCGATCCTGGAGCGGCGGAATCTACGATGAGGCCCGTAGAGGCTGGCTGTATCCGCTTTCGGTGAATGAAGACTGCCGCGGTGCCTTTAACACCGAGGGCTGGAATCTGTACTACATTGAAGCCATCGGCCATTCCATCCGAACCTGGGTGAATGATGTTCCCTGTGCTGCGCTTTATGATGACATGACCGCATCCGGCTTTATTGCCCTGCAGGTGCACAGCGTTGGCCGATCCGAACTCGCCGGCCGTCATGTACGCTGGCGGAATATCCGCATCCTGGACGAAAATGTCACCCCGCGTGAATGGACGAGGAATTATGTCGTAAACCTCGTCCCTAATTCGCTCAGTGAGCAAGAGGTTGCGCAGGGGTTTTCCCTGCTATTTGATGGAAGTACGACCGGAGGCTGGCGGGGAGCCGGAAAGGAATCCTTTCCGGAAAAAGGATGGAACGTGATGGAAGGTGTCCTGACCGTGGAAGCCTCTGGCGGTGCGGAAGCAGCACACGGGGGAGATATCGTGACCGTTGAGGAGTACTCCACCTTTGAACTTAGTCTGGATTTTAAGATTACCGAAGGGGCAAACAGCGGGATCAAGTACTTCATTACGGAATCCTATGGAAGTGATGCTTCGGCCATCGGCCTGGAGTATCAGATTCTTGACGATGAGCGCCACCCTGATGCGACCCAGGGAGCTGCCGGGAACCGGACGCTGGGATCTCTTTACGACCTGCTTCCCGCGCATGAGGCGAAAACCGTTCGTAAGCCCGGTCAGTGGAACCGGGCACGCATTGTCGTGACGGGAACCCGAGTGGAAGAAACCGTTACCGGAAGTCGCATGACGCAATCCGAATTCAAGGGGGCCTATGTAGAACACTGGCTCAATGATCGGAAAGTACTGGAATATGAGCGGGGAACCCCCGTCTTTGATGCACTGGTGGCCCGCAGTAAATACGTGGTCTGGGAGGGGTTCGGACACTGGCCGCAGGGCCATATCCTGTTGCAGGATCATGGAGATGAAGTCCACTTCCGCAGTATCAAGATCCGGCACATTGATTAAGATGCAGCTATGAGGGGAAAGGGGGAAATATCTTCGTTGGGGACCCGGCTAAATCCTCTGCGATTCCATCTATAAACCTTAAACCACCATGGGCAAACTTCGCTGGGGAATCCTGTCGACCGCTAAGATTGCAACCCAAAAGGTCATTCCAGCAATTCAGCAGAGCCGGCGTGGAAATGTGGAGGCGATCGCTTCCCGAAATTTTGATCGTGCAAAGCATGTCGCAGAGGCCCATCAGATTCCCGCCCCCTGCGCTGGCTACGAGGATCTAATTCATCTGGATTCTATTGATGCGGTCTACATTCCCTTACCGAATCATCTGCATGTAGAGTGGACCTCCAGAGCAATCAGGGCAGGGAAACATGTGCTGTGTGAAAAACCACTGGGACTGAATGCAACAGATATAGAAAACCTTCTGAGCATATCCGGGATGTACCCCCAGCAACTGGTTGCCGAGGCGTTCATGTATCGCCATCACCCTCAGTGGCTCCGCGCTCACGAGTTGGTCCAATCCAATGCAATCGGCACACTGCAAAATATCCATGTTCACTTTTCCTACCGAAACAGCGACCCGAACAACATTCGGAACAAGCTGGAGTTCGGCGGCGGGGCACTTATGGATGTTGGATGCTATGGTATTTCGGCAGCCCGCTGGTTCTACGATGCGGAGCCGAACAGAGTGTGTGCACGCATGGCGCACCATCCTGAGTTCAAAACAGACACGGCTACGACGGTGCTGATGGATTTTGAGCAGGGGAGTGCAACCGTGGTCTGCGGCACACAGATGCAGCGGTTTCAGCATGTTGCACTGGTAGGCAGCAGAGGGAAAATCATCCTGCACTCCCCCTTCAATCTCCTCCCAAATGAACCTGCCAATCTGGAACTTTATCAGGATCGTGAGCACTGCACCTACACGCTGAAGCCTGTGAATCAGTTTTCTGAGCAGTGTGATGCATTCGCTGCCGCCGTCCATGACGGGCAACCGCTCTGTACTCCAATTCGGGATTCGTTAAAGAATATGCATGTTATTGACGCATGCTTTCAAAGTGCACAGACCAGCACATGGGCTCCCTGTGAGCAGATGACGGATGCATGACTTTCTGTTCCAACCAACCTCTCAACCCCTTGCATCATGAACCGACGTGACTGGATCCGCCTCGGTCTTGCAGGCAGTACCCTGCCGCTTTTTCCTCGCCTTACCCCGATCCATCAGAGATCGGATCAGCCCCCGATCCGCCTCCACAGCAATGAGAATCCCTATGCACCCGGAGAGGCCGCACGGGCAGCGATCCTGGAGGCCATCGGGGAGACCAATCTCTATCCTTATGCACACTATCAGGGTCTGGAAGCAATGATTGCGGTCCGTGAGGGACTTCGCCCCGAACATGTCGTTCTCGGTGCCGGGTCTAGCGAAATTCTCCGCATGACCGCAATGGCCTACGGGCTTCAGGGTGGAGAGATCGTGACCGCGTATCCCACCTACGAGGGACTGGAGAACTATGCGAATTCAATTCAGGCAAAAATTCATCGCGTTCCGCTGAAAGAAGACAAAACCCTTGACCTCGCAGCAATGGATTCCCGAACGACCGAGAATGTTAAGCTGGTTTTTGTCTGTAATCCAAATAATCCAACAGGAACGATTTGCGACAAGGATGAACTGGATGAGTTTTGCCGCAGGGTTTCCAGGCGGTCCGTGGTTCTGGTTGATGAGGCCTACTATGAACTGGCCACGCATCCCCGATATGGCAGTTCGGCCACCCACGTCAGAGCGGGTAAAAACGTGATCGTCTCCCGAACTTTCTCGAAGGTCTACGGCTTGGCCGGGCTGCGTGTGGGCTACGCACTGGTCAACCTAGAGAATGCTGCGCTCCTTCGCCGTTACCGCACGGCCATCAATATTAACATTATGGCCCTTCGGGCCGCTATTGCCTCGCTGGATGATCGCCGGTTCCTGAATTACAGCAGGTCACAAATTGAAACCACCCGTTCGGAAACCACCCGCCGGCTGCGGGAACTGGGGCACTCGGTGGTTGAATCTCACACCAACTTTGTATTCTTCCATCTTGGCCGCCCCATTCAGGAATTTCAGTACTCCATGGCTTCACATGATATTCTGGTCGGACGGCCGTTCCCGCCCTTTTCGGACTGGTGCCGTCTAAGTATCGGCACCGAAGAAGAGATGTTAAAATTTTTTGATGTATTTGCCGAAGTCATGAACACTCCAACCCGGTAATATTCCCGTTTGACATGCATCTTCAGGGCTTCACGGGGTCTGGACACACGGCCCGTCCTGCCATGGTCATGTTTCTGGGGATCCTGTGGATACTGCCTGTACATGGACAGGATGCGGGATTCCAATTTGCGCGTGTCTGGTATGAGAGCCATCCAGGGTTCCGGG
>JAJECE010000108.1 GCA_022822185.1 Rhodothermales bacterium
GGCAACTACCCGAACCCGTTTAATCCGTCTACACGGATCCAGTTTGATCTTCCAGAGTCCGCACAGGTCACGCTGCAGGTGGTGGACATGCTGGGCCGGGAAGTGATGACCCTGCCGGCGAAGGAGTTTGAAGCAGGTGCGAACCGGAGCATGGAGATCAATGCGGTGAACCTTGCATCGGGCACGTATCTGTACCGGATGATTGCAACCGGAGCAGAAAGCAGGTATGTGAAGACCGGTCGCATGACGCTGGTGAAGTAACCTGCACTGAGTCGCCTCACGACTTGGTTAGAAGAAACAGAGCACCCCGGTATCGAAAGATGCCGGGGTGCTCTGGGTTGGAGGGACAATCAATTATTATTTTATCAAAATAGGGATTAGCGGGAATCTGTGTGTCTAGACACTGTGTGCAGATGAGGTGGGTTTAGGCAAATGAAACGGATACGCCCATGGTTATTTTTACCGAAAATTCATCTTTAGCCTGAAGCATGAGCGGTCATTTCGGCCAGGAAATTCAGTTTGAATCACAATCGTGTGCGGGATGCTGACCAAATCCCCATGATCGGCGGCAACCGTTATCTGACGCATTGAATTCGTCATGAGTGAATTTGATACGGGGAGTAATTTCAGAAAAACAGACTTCGAACTTTGTCAGCGGTTTAGACTTAAAATCGCTGCTTTCAGGCCGGTCTTAACACAGGCCTGCTGAGTTTCAGGAAGGAAATTGTACGAGGTGCCGTATTTTAGGATGAATTAATCAATCATACATGGAACGATCTGGACTATTACAGGGCAAAAAAGGAGTCGTCTTCGGGGCTCTGAATGAGAGTAGTATTGCCTGGGCAATCGCCAAAGCCGCACATCGGGAAGGCGCACAATTCGCCCTCTCAAATGCGCCCGTTGCAAAGCGACTTGGAACAATGGAAGGGCTCGCTGAATCAGTTGGCAGCCCCGTAATCTGGGCGGATGCAACGAAAGATGCGGATCTGTCCTCGCTCTTTGATCAACTCAAAGAATATTATGGACAGATAGATTTTATCGTCCACGCAATCGGGATGGGGGTCAATGTTCGTAAACGTCGCCCGTACGAGAAATTAAACTATGACTGGTACACGAAGACACTGGATGTCTCTGCGATTAGTCTGCATCGAATTGTACACCATGCAATGGAGAGTCAGGCACTGAACGAAGGCGGATCCATTTTGACGATTTCCTATATCGGTGCACAGCGTTCATTTTCCCACTATTCGGAGATGGGAGATGCAAAGGCATTACTTGAAAGCATTGTGCGAACCTGGGGCGCACGGCTTGGAGAGTATCGGATTCGTATCAATGCAATCTCACAGAGCCCTACGCAGACTACGGCGGGGCAGGGCATATCAGGTTTTGATGCAATGTTTGAGTTTGGACAGAATATGTCTCCGCTAGGGAATGCAGATGCAGATAGCTGCGGAGACTATGCAGTGACTCTTTTGAGTGATCTGACCCGTATGGTGACCATGCAGACGCTGTATCATGATGGCGGCTTCAGTAGTATCGGGATTACAGATGCAATGGTTGAACCCATGATGCGGATGCTGAATCCTGATGAATCTTGACCCAGTTGATGCATTCGCTTTTTAGTGAATCGGCGATGATATTATTGACGATTTGTACCGCAGCTGTAATCAACCTTTTTCCGTTTGATTCGGAGGCATCCCAGTCTGTGGAAGCAGATGCTGAGGATCTGTATTACGTGACGGGACGAAAAACCAGTTTATATCGGGATATGGAACAGGCGAAACCTTATCTGCGACTTCGATTCAGAGAACCGGTTCGGGTTGTTTCATCAGAGGGAAGGGTAAGACAGGTACGTACCATGGATGGCGCTCTGGGATATGTGAATGCGAACGAGATATCAAATGTCTGGATCCTCGTTTCAAAGCGGCGGAAACAGGTTACCCTTCACAGGGGGATGAGGGTTGTATCTGAGTTTATGGCAGATTTTGGCTACAATGCATACTCGGACAAAAACATTCGTGGATCGCAAGAAGAACCGGATCACTGGCGGACGCCAGAAGGCGTTTTCTATGTGGTGAAGAAAAATCCATATAGTAAATTTTATCGTGCGTTTCTATTAAATTATCCCAACGCTGAAGATGCCGAACGGGGAAAACGGGATGGCCTGATTAGTCAGAAAGATTATGAATTGATCATGCTGGCTGAAAAAAGAGGAACTCCGCCACCGATGGGTACGATCCTGGGCGGGTACATTGAGATTCACGGGAACGGAACCGGCCTTGCATCAAACTGGACCGAAGGATGTGTTGCCGTTCGGGACGAAGACATGGACTTTATGTGGTCCTATGTGCAGGAAGGAACCCCCGTAGTCATTGAGAAATAGGAAAGAATGTCCAAAATTCAATCGTGATGATTACGAGGTAATCGTAGGGGAATCGCCTGTGTAAGGAGGTAACCGAATTCAGGGAGACCGTAACTGTAGGATTTCGAGATTGAATCCTTATCATTAGGCGATGCGTAAAGTAGAAAAAATGAAGTCGGAGAAAGTGAATAGGTTGCTCACATTGCTGATGCTTTCTTTGTTCGTACCTGCTACGTTTTCACAGGTGCGTGCGCCGAAACCGCTGGAGTTGAATTCGGACTCTCTCTCAGGACCGGTATTTGTCGTTCCAGTGAATGGTATGATTGATAACGGGCTGGCGCGTTATATTGACCGGGCGGTGCGGGATGCAACCAGCCGCGGTGCGGTGCTTACAGTATTTGAGATTGATACATTTGGGGGGCTTGTAGATGCTGCTGATAAGATCCGAAAGACGCTGTTAGATGCAGAAATGTCCACCGTTGCATTCATTGACAAGAATGCCGCCTCGGCGGGGGCACTGATCTCCTATGCAGCAGATCGTATCGTCATGGTGCCCGGTGCGTCTATCGGTGCCGCGACCGTTGTTGAAGGGATGGGGGGCGATGCGGCCCCTGATAAATATCAGAGCTACATGCGTGGGCTGATGCGGTCTACCGCCGAAGCGAATGGGCGGGATCCACAGATTGCAGAATCAATGGTGGATCCATCTCTTGAAGTAGAGGGGGTATCCGAGGAGGGGAAAGTCCTGACGCTCAGTGCAGAGGAAGCGCTAGAACTAGGAGTGGCAGATCGGATTATGGAGACAACCGACGCGGTGATTGCTGCTTACGGTCTGGAAAGTCCAACGCTGGTCGCGCATCGCGAAACTACCGCAGAGCGTGTACTCCGGTTCCTTGGATCACCGGTCGTTCAGTCGATTCTGATGCTCATGATGCTTGGTGGACTTTACTTTGAGCTGCAAACCCCGGGAGTGGGATTTCCAGGTGCAGTTGCACTTCTGGGGATTGCCCTGTTCTTTGCACCCCATTATCTGTTGGGACTCGTTGAAGTGTGGGAGATCCTCCTTTTTATCCTTGGAGTCGGGTTGATTATTGTTGAATTGTTCATATTCCCGGGGTTTGGTATTGCCGGAATATCAGGCTTGATCCTGATTCTGTTTTCATTAGTTGCTGCACTGATAGGCAACGTAGGATTTTCATTTCCGCCCGTGTCCGATGTGATGCCAAGCATCTATACTCTGGCAGTAACTCTGGCGATTTTGGTTACAGGGTCCGCTGTGGCGGTACGCATGTTTCCAGGATCAGCGACAGCAAACGTACTTGTACTTGCACCGGAATTGAGCAGCAGTGAAGGGTATACGACTGCCGTGACGCATTCCGAGTACATGGGCCGAGTCGGAACCGCATTGACCGACCTCCGACCATCGGGGGCGATGTTGATTGACAGGAAACGTGTAGACGTAATCACAGCCGGCGAGTATATTGATTCCGGCACACAGGTGCAGGTTGTGGATGTACGTGGAACCCGAATTGAAGTAAGAACTTACGAGGCGTAAACGTGGAAGTACTTATCCCGATTGTATGCATTTTGGCAGGACTTCTGCTGATTACCATAGAAGTCTATCTGATTCCAGGATTCAACGTGATCGGAATCCTGGGATCCCTCTTGATCATCTTCGCAATTGGGTACGCCTATAGCGAATCAGGGTTACTATCTGGAACCATTACATTGTCGGTGACCTTAGGCAGTGGCATTACCCTTTTTCTCATACTCTGGAGATCGGGAGCCTGGGATCGTTTTATCCTCTCGACCACATTGAAAACGGAGGTTGATGCAGCAAATCGAAGAAGGGATGAGCGGGCTCGTTATCTGGGTAAGACGGGAGTTGCCATCACGCCACTCCGACCGACCGGTATTGTTGAGATTAATGGGGAGCGTGTAGAAGTATCTACTGAAGGGGAGTTTATTGCCGTAGGGAGCAGTATCCGAATCGTTGCGATGGATCGCCGCCGGTTCTTTGCCCGTCTGGATACTGCTTAGTGTGGATAGCTACCATTGTAGCTGTGCGGAAACGGTCAGAGTCCGCCCAATGAGATGGCTGGTTCGGTCAGACAGGATGGTCTGTTCTATCCCGAATTGGCCTTGCTCCTGCAAATATCGGTAAGCGGGATTCCGTCTGTCGAGAGCGTTGAGCAAGTCAAATCGGACCCATAATCTGCGATTGGAATTGTTCCGAATGATTGCCGCAATTCCAATATCGAATTGACTGAATGGGGCCAGCGAATGTCCCTCTGCAGTCGGGTCGTCAAAGGAGTACTCGTCAAAAGATGTGGCGTAGTCAATGTTCGATCCCAACAGGTCATAGTAAGCCCGTTTGAATGCCCACTGGCGCCCCCAGACACTTTGCCAGCGCAGGGTGCCTTCTAATACAGGAATTGGTCTTACGATTATTCTGGTTTGAAGCTGGTGCGGTACGTTCCACGGGACCGGAATGAGGATGGCTTCTTCCGTCCGGAATGTGTACTTCCGTTTTGACTCGCTGCGTTCGTAAAGAAATGCAAAATCAATCCTTTCACCATTTTTGCGTAATTCAAAGGATGTCCCGTACACAAATCCATCGGTAGTGGCAGCAAACTCGTCAATCTGATCAATAAGTGTTGAGTCTCGATCTTGCCGCCAAAGCATCGGATAATCAATCCGGTATAGGCGGCGCTGGTTCTTATAGTAATACTCAAACCCAAATTGCCAATTAGTCAAGAACTGCGCGGACAGATCAACGCTGTAATGATGCGAAAGAGGCGCACGAAGCGTCTCGTCCACGGGAATCCACAAACGGGTTGACGGGACAATCGTACTTGGACTGATCGTCGCAATCTCAAACTGGTTCAGGAACTGATAATAAGTCCCGGTTGAAATTCGAAGGGACACGCCATAGCCCCTTCTATAGGATGATTTAAGGAGTAGGGATGTGCGAGGTTCTATATGCCATCGGTCCTGAGCCCGCAACCAGGTAAATCGGAGACCAGCAGTCAACTCCACCCAGGAACGTGGACTCCACATCTGTTGCAAGTACCCTGAAGAAGTGTGAGAATGTCGCTCGTGATTGAGAACTCGCGGCAATACATGCTGAACACTGAAGTGATGCTGAGTCCATGAAAGATCTATCCCTGCTTGCAGGAGCCCCTGTTCATGTGCCTGACGAACGGAGATCTTTAGATCGTTATTTGAAATCTCATTTTCATCACTGGTCGCTACAGAGTTTTCGCGATACAACTGGAAGGCAGCAAACACACTGTTCTGGCGATCCAGCCCTCCATAATTGTGCGAAAAGAAATACTTACCCTTACGCCAGGAGATGCGCCAACTGAAGTTGTCGGTCAGATACTGGTTCCAGTACAGACGCGTATTCTGATTGATCCATGCATGACGATCCGGTGAGACCTCTCTGCGCACAGCCATCGAATCCCTTGATATGGATAGTAATTGCCCTTCCAGTTTGCTGTTTCCCTGATAGAGCGAGCCTCCTAGTTCTCGCTGGTCATCTAATTCCAACTTTACAGCAGCATGTATATCGTTGAAATTGATGTCAGGCAATGAAGGGGATGGGATTTTATCGAGGCGGCCAATCAGAGTATTATAGCCGTTCACATTAAAGGATTTGAGTGGATAGATGCTGGCACGCATCAGAAAATCATCCGGACGATTCCATTCCCGAAGCAGGTCATTCACGCTTTCACTGCGCAAATTGCTCCACCAATGATCCCAGATACTACTTCTAAATGCTCCCATCAAGGATAGATTGGTCTGTCCGAGATCCATATGATTTGTAATTCGTGCATTAAACGAGATGGGATCAATCTGCACTTCAATGGGGTAGTTCGATTCCAGCGAGTGTTCTGCATGAATGATTCCAGCTAGGTAGCTTCCATGCTCTACGTTAAAACCCGCTTTTCTGATCGAGACCTGTTCAATGGCAAAAGGATTGAATATCCCAAACAACCCCAAATGAATCGGCTCAAACACTGTGCTTTCATCAAGTTTGAACTGATGCTCGCCGAGACCACTGCCCTGGATATGGATGTCATTGGTATTTATATCCACGTAGACTCCCGCTACATCTCTCAGGTTCCGGACAACATCAGATGTCCCTAGTCCCGTTATCTGCCTCAGATCCGTTGCATCTCTGATATCCATTGTATAGGGGCGGTCACTGATGACAAGGGAAAGATCAGAGGGCAGGGGCGTGGCAATGATTTCCAGGGGACGTTCCGGTACGATCCATTCGGATAACAGAACATTGATCGCCAGAACGGAGTCAGGGAACAGATGGATTTCCTGTTCTTGAGTCAGATAACCGACATGGCTAATCTGGACCTTTGCAGATTTACGAGGCTGGGTTGAGAGGATAAACTGGCCGTTGAGGTCAGATGTTGTACCTTCGGAGGTTCCGACCAGAGCAATGTGTGCTCCTCGGAGGGGGGCACCGTTCTGAACAGAGTAGACATAACCGGTGAGTATCGCCGTCTGGCGACCAATCGGTTCAAGAACAAATGTGCCGCTAGGCTGGCGAAAAAAAACGACTCCCGTTCCCGTCAGCAGGTATTCTAGATCAGATTCCGCATTGTCTGCAATGGGAGCCGTCCACGCAGTATATCTGCCCTGTAAGGTGTTTGATGCATAAGAGAGGTCAACGCCCCAGATGGATTGGAAGCGGCTGACTGCATCAAGAAGAGGAAGTTGTGATTGCGCGACCGAAACTGTTACATTCCCAAGTGATGCGGCATACAGAACGGCTACGCAACAAATCAGAGTGCGCACGAAACAAGACTAGGCAGCTTTTACGAAAACAACGCTCGCGCACGTGAAGGATAGGCAATCAGCGAGGAGTCGTAAGCAGAAAGCCATCCGAAACTGCACGATATTCGCAGTGTAACGCACAAATGTCCCGAATGATTTCTTCTGCCGTTTCCGGAGACTGTTTAAGGATCCCGATGGAGAGAGATTCCAGTTCCGGTGATTCCAGTGTAATGGCTACATCATAGCGCCGTTCAATCTCCTTGAGAATATTTCCCAGGGGTTGTTCAGAAAATTTGAAGCCGCCGTCTACCCAGGTATAATCTTCCGCTGAGGCTTCTGCTTTCTGTGTTACCAGTGGTTCCTGTCCATCGGGCCGTATTCTAGCAGACTGTCCTGCGGTTAACACCACTGCATGGGCAGCGGCAGTATGAGGGACTACCTGAACTTCTCCCGACTCAACGGTTATATCGGTGGCCGCATTGATTTCATCAGGCCAGGATCGAACATTGAAGGATGTGCCTAATACCCTTGTCTCAGCATCAAAGGACATAACGACAAACGGGGTCAATTCGTGTTCAACATTCAGGAAAATTTCCCCCTCACGCAAGGTTAATTCGCGGGATGCGTCTCCAAAATCCTTGCGGTATTCAATATGTGTACCACTGTTGAGCAGTATCGTGCTTCCATCAGGTAACTGATGCGTAAGTTGTTCTCCGTGTGGGGCAAAGACAGATGCAGGTTGTTGTGTAATGGTAATTCCGACAGCGATAATGACAGCAATACAGGCCGCCAGTGCAACTGTGCGCGGCCATGTCACGACTCGCAGGTAGCGAGGTCTGGTGGCCTGCTGAATCAGCGGCCATAGATCGTTTCCGACACGTTTAAACTCCTGCTCAGATGGCTCACCATCATAATAGGATGCCGCAAGTTGCCACACCGTCAGTGTATCAGGGATTTCAGAGAAATCCAGATGGTTCAGAATTTCGTCAGGCGGTGAGGAGTTAGGATCTGTTGTGTTCATGCAACTTCTGATCTTTTTGTAGTGCCTGCAATTTGATGCGAAGATCTCGCAAAGCAAGCATTACATGTGTATTGACGGTTCGGGGAGTGAGATTCATGACAGTTGCGATTTCTGCGTGTGTGAGTCCCTCAAAACGGCTAAGCGTGAAGGCTTGTCGCCGGCGAGGGGGGAGACTGTCAATCCACTGACGGACCTGTTCTTCAAGCATCTCAAAATCAACATGCTCATCCGGGGTGGGGGTATCCTCAATTGCGACATCATCTGCTTCTACCCCGTCTGAGTAATGTGAGTCACGGGACAGGTTGAGGGCCTTGTTCCGAACCATCGTGTACATGAGTGCAAGGAGGGACTTATCTGGATCCAGGGTTGTGCGCTTTTCCCAGATCTTAACAAATACGTCCTGCACGATGTCCCGTGAAGTGTCTTCATCTTTTGTGAAACGCCAGCAAAATCTGATAAGTGTGACATTTACCTCTTCAAACAACTCCTGAAAAGCTTTTCTGTCCGACTCAGCCAAACGTCTGCTAAGCTGCGAAAGCCTGGCGGATAGCGTGGTCGCTTGCCCTTCGTTTGTGTTCAGTTGAAGATCTTGTTTTTGTGTTCGGTTCATATACACAACACCTCAATTGAGTGACCAATCTTAAATTTTATTTGAGAGTACGATTCTGTTTAATAATATTTCATACCGAGAATCAATATCTCTCTATTTTTGAAACATTAGGGCTTTGAAGTTAAAAATTTGATTTAACAACAGAAAATTCAAATTTTTAATTTATCTATGCCAGTACCCCGGCAAGGGTTGCGGTCATGAGGTTTGCGAAGGCGCCAGCGAGCACTGCTTTGACACCCAGTTCCGCAATGAGTGTGCGTTGATTGGGGGCAAGCGGCCCAATTCCTCCGATCTGAATGGCGATGGACGAGAAGTTGGCGAAGCCGCATAAGGCAAATGTTGACATGGTAATTGACTTCTGCGAGATCGTTCCTGCCTGCATGATGTCAGCTAACTGCAGGTAGGCTACAAATTCGTTGGCGACGATTTTGTAGCCAAGCATAGAGCCGACCGCCAGAATATCCTCGGACGGAATGCCAATCATCCATGCAATGGGGGCAAATCCCCAGCCTAGGATTTTCCCGAGAGTCAATTCGGCACCAAAGAAGCCTCCAGTCCAGCCCAGGAGGAAGTCTATCATTGCCAGGAGCGCAATGAATGCCAGCAGGATTGCAGAAATATTCAGCACGAGTTGCACACCGTCACGTGCTCCTGTTGCTGCGGCATCAATCACATTTTTTGATTCAGTGAGTTTTGGGAGTTCAACCTTCCCGAGTGTGACGGGCTGCGCGGTTTCGGGGACAAGGATTTTACTGAAAATGATTGCAGCGGGGGCAGACATAAGGCTTGCGCCAAGCAGATGTTCGGCAAATTTAAGTTGCGCCATATCTAGCGGAATCCCCTGCATTGCGGCATAGGGAATCGCTAAAAAGGCGATATAGGCCGCCATGACTCCTCCCGCCATAGTTGACATGCCGGCACTCATTAAGGTCATGATCTCGGATCGTGTCATGTTTTCCAGATAGGGACGAATCACCAGTGGCGCTTCGGTTTGACCGACGAAGACATTGGCGGCAACCGAGAGCGATTCTGCCCCGCTGGATTTCAGCAGTTTTGCGACCACGCGTGCCATAGATTTGACGACCCATTGCATGAGGCCCAGATGGTACAAAATGCCCATCAGTGACGCGAAGAAAATGATTGTGGGAAGTACCTGAAAGGCAATGGCGGTTCCCCAACTTTGGCCAATGACGAGTGGAGTTCCCGGCTCCATGCTTCCGTCTGCCGGTAGCGCAATGTCGCCGAGCACAAACTGTGCTCCTTCGGTTGTGAACTGCAATATCTTTACGAAGAAGGTGCTGATCCATGAAAAGAGCACTTTCGGCCAGCCAAGGGGGGCAAAAAATTGTCCCAGTGCCTCGCCCTGGAGTACCAGAATTGCGATCACGATCTGGGCCAAGATCCCTAAAACAATCAGTCGCCAACTCGCCAAACGGCGGTTTTCGGAGAACAGCAGTGCGAGGCCGATAAGGGTGGAAAGTCCGATAAGTGCACGAACAGCAGGGACAGCAAATTCCATTAAAGGGACGGATATTTAGATGTTGAAAGAACTGGAGCGGGGTTACACTTGGATTCTGTACTCAAGATAACTCATTTGCGGCGAAAGCTTGCGATATGATGGTGGATGATTATCCTTCGAACGTTGAACTCTGCCGGTAGCCGAGACAAGAGATTGCTTTAACGGTTAAACCCTTGCAGGGATTGTGGCCAACAGTGTAACGGACGGGGTGAATCTGGTGCCAAGAGACTGCTTTAACGGTTGAACCTGTACAGGAATTGCTAAGATCACATGTCATATAGGGGTATTCCAATTCCGTCCATCCGCTTCAGCGTGTTTTGGAATTCGGTAGCTTTCCATGGCAACATCATGCGGATTGATTGTGCATCCTGCAGCAGGAAGAATTATTCTACAGAAGCGCAGCGGTAGATTCCTGGTATTCACTCGTAAAAGGTGGAACGATACAAATATCTGGGTCAGGGACTGTGTCATGGGAAAAGATGCGGTAATATTCCGTATTTTGATGATCTGGGTCCAAATGAGGGGCAGTGGTTATATATCGCTCAGGGGGCCAAGCCATTCTGAGCGTGTGACCAAGTCGTATTTGTCTGTCTTATTGGATTCCCTCGCAGTGCTGCGTGTATCTGTAATGTGATCATGGTGATCAGTTATTGAGCGCCGGATCACAGTTTTGTGTCCTAATTTTTTTCGAAATGATTTTTGAACTTTATCCTGAATATGCCGGAATTTGATACGAAGCCGATTCTCGAAGGACTTAATGATCGGCAGAGAGAGGCCGTGCAGACGACCGAAGGGCCATTATTGGTGGTAGCGGGGCCTGGATCCGGCAAGACGCGTGTCCTGACATGCAGAATTGCTTGGCTTCTGGCATCGGAAGCAGCTCGCCCCTACCAGATTCTTGCACTTACCTTTACAAACAAGGCGGCCCGTGAAATGCGTGAGCGGGTGGAGAAACTCCTGCCTGATGGAATGGCGAAAGGGATGTGGGTGGGCACTTTTCATGCACAGATGGTCCGATTGTTACGTATGGAAGCTTCACATCTTGGGTTCACCTCCGACTTTACTATTTATGACACGGGTGATTCAGAGCGGATTCTCAAACAGCTCATTAAGGAGTACGGCTATGATCCAAAGGTGATCAAGCCGCGCACGGTTCAGAATTATATATCGGGGGCCAAAAACGCCAGAGCGTCTTCCGATCAAATGAATGCCCGCGCAGAATCCAAACAGGCCAAGATTGCCGCAAATCTGTATGTGCACTACAATGCAGCGCTGCAAGCGGCGAATGCATTCGACTTTGACGATCTGCTTCTGAAACCGTTAGAACTTTTTGAGCAGCAGCCTGAGATCCTTCAAAAGTATCAGCAAAAATGGTCTCATGTGCTGATTGACGAATATCAGGACACGAACCGGGTACAATACTTGCTTGCGCGGTCTCTCACCGGTGCGCATCGCAATTTATGTGTCGTTGGTGATGATGCTCAAAGTATTTACGCATTCAGAGGCGCAGACATTCAAAATATTCTTTCCTTCAAGGAAGACTTTGAAGAGGCAAAGATCGTACGTCTTGAGCAAAATTACCGTTCGACCAGAAATATTCTTAAGGCGGCGGATTCGGTTATTGCCGAGAATTCCAATCAGATTAAGAAGACACTCTGGACGGACAATGAAGCTGGTCAGCCGATCACGCTAATTCAGGCAGCGAGTGATCGGGATGAAGCTAACCGGGCTGTGGATATCATCCGAAAGGAACGAGGCAGAACAAACCTCAAACTCCAGGATTTTGCGATCCTCTATCGGACGAATGCACAGAGCCGTACGTTTGAAGATGCGCTTCGCAAAAGGGGCATTCGCTATAGAATTGTCGGCGGTCTCTCATTCTATGAGCGCAAGGAGATAAGGGACTCGATTGCCTATCTTCGCCTCTTGGTCAACCCGAATGATGTTGCAAGTTTCCAGCGGGTGGTGAACTATCCCGCAAGGGGGATTGGGATCAGGTCCCAACAGATAATTCTTGAGTATGCACGGCAGCCGGGATATGATTTGAGTACCGCGCTCCGTGAAAGTGAACGTCTACCGATTTCCAGCAGGGCGAAAAAATCGTTAACAGAATTTGCAACCCTCATCAGAAATCATACGGCAAAGCTGGAAACGATGGAACCGAGTGAGGTTGCCGTGTCGCTTTGTCAGCATTCCGGCTTCATGAGAGAACTGGAATCTGATGAAACCCCAAGTGGGTTAAGTAGACAAAACAATCTGCATGAATTTTTTCAGGCAATTCAGAGTCATACGGAGGAAGATGCGTCTCATACCCTCAGCAGCTATCTTCAGATCGTTGCGCTGATGACCGATGCAGATACGGATAAATCCAGTGCGGATCGTGTCGTGCTGATGACACTTCATGCATCTAAGGGGTTGGAATTCCAGGTGGTCTTTATTGGAGGATTGGAAGATAAACTGCTGCCGTACATTCGTGGGGAGGGAATTGATCCGGCTTCTCTTGAGGAAGAGAGGAGGCTGTTCTATGTTGGAATCACCAGAGCAAAATCCCGCCTATATCTGGGACGGGCCAAAGTGCGCTCAAGGTACGGGGGAGATTTCAATTACACGCAGCCGAGCCGGTTTATTGATGAGATTGATCCCAGTGTTCTGAGTACCCGTCCAACCAGAGCACCTTGGCAGCATCGTTCTGGGTCATCGAAAAAATCTTACCGGGGTTCAAGAAATCGTTTTGGTGGATCTAGGCCTTCCAATTCGGGAGGTAATCGTTCGGAACGCTCCGGTTCAGGTTCTTCCAGAAAGATGGGGAACAATCTCCGTCCGGGGGATCCGTCCACCTTCAAGGTTGGTGCACAGGTGCAACATCAAAATTATGGCAAGGGCAAGATCACACACATAGAGGGGGGAGGATCGGCGACTAAGGTTACTGTTGAGTTCAAGAACTTTGGTCAGAAACAACTCCGTGCGGGAATAGCCCCGATGCGAGTGATTGGTGGATAATCAGGGGAACCTGTTTTTGGTTTTGGCACCGTACATCGTTGATTCTGCAAATCATCTATCAGACAGGAGCAACGGAAAATCTTCGAAATGGAATGATGGAAACTCCCGCATAGGGTGAAGTACTGATTTTGAATGTGCTCGCAGAAGTACCGGGGGATGCACCATGGTCGGTTGATGTTTGGGGGTATAGCCCTACTCATTTAAAATTGTGAATTTACAGTCCCATCATCCTCCGTTGAATCTCATTTCTGAGAATGATTTCGCCAAAATCTCATAGCATTTAGGATGTTGCATGTCACGAATGGGGATTCGGCTGCAGTTCTGATCCGCGGAACGGGCATTGGTGGTCATGTCCTTGCCTGGCAGGATGTCCTCCATATAGGTCCTGTTCCTGGTGGGCTGTCCATGGATGCATTGAGTCGGAGACGCGCAGATTTTCTGTCATCTTTGGGCTGGGGAGATAAAGAGGAATTATTTCTTGATTTTTTGCTTCGGGATTCCACATTGCAGGTGCACGCAGACAGTGGGCAAATCGTTCTTTGGTTTGAGCATGATCTGTATGATCAATTGCAGTTGATACAGATTCTCGCCCGGTTGGCAGAGATGGCCTCTCAGGTATGCGAGTGTTTCCTGATTTGCATTGATCGGTATCCCGGTGTTTCGTCGTTTCGTGGACTTGGAGATTTGAATCCAGAACAGATGACCCATCTTTTTGACACGCGCAGGCCAATTACATCCGAGCAGTTTTCTGTTGCAATATCTGCGTGGGATTGCTTCACCGGTTCAGATCCTGCCCGGCATCAGGCATTCGCCGATACGGCCCATTTTGAGTTGCCATTTCTGCAGGATGCATATCGGCGCTTTTTACAGGAGTGGCCATCGATGAAGAATGGGTTATCTCGAACTGAGGAGCACGCACTAGGTTTGATTGTTCGTGGAATGCATGATCCGGTAGAGTTATTGCGTGCGCATTGGGAAAATGAAGATGCACCATTCATGGGAGATGCAACATTTTGGGGAATTCTCCATGATCTGTCTCGTGGAACATCCCCGCTTATTCATGTAGAGGGAGGTGAGGCCTTGGAAGATTTTCGGAGTGTGCGGATTAGGGCCACCCTGGAGGGAACCGCAGTATTGTATGGTGATGAAGATGCAATCACTCTTCGCGGAATTGATCGCTGGTACGGTGGATACCACGCTGTGGGGCATGACAGCATTCCAAGGTGGGATGCGGTGAAGAGGCGGCTAACCATTCCAGAGTCAGGGTAGGTTTTATGCTCTGAGGTAGTTACGGTTAACCGAGGCATATTTAAGTGATGGCAGGCTTGACCGTTGTCATAAGGAACTGATGGTAGGTTGCATGGGCATAGCAACCATTTACAGAGTAACCTGAACCATTTTCCGATGCCTCTTTTTAGCAGCTTTCCGTGAAATATTCAAGTAGGGAAGATGAGGATGATGCCATATTTGGCCGTTTGCGAAAATAACCGGCAAATAAAGAAATCCCCACTGGGGGTGCCTTAAACGGAGATTAGATGGCTATTCGGTACCATATTTGACCATTTGTGAAAATAACCGGCAAATAAAGAAGCCTCCACTGGGAGTGTGCTTGACGGAGGGAGACGATTTAACGGATGTCACGATTGGGGGATTAAGCAAATGAAAGAAATAAATGCCGCGCTCCCTGAGGACGCAAGCCTCTAAGAAAACCTGTTGCGGCCTAAGGAATTAGGAGGATTCATCAAATAGTCATCAGGGAAGATAGCCTAAGACATCAAGTTCCTGGTCATCAGCCAAATCTCCCGCCCAGTAGGGGATGTATTGCCTGAATTTTCGACTCGCATTCGGATCTGCGGGTACAATGTCGCCGGCGTTCAAAGCTTCTGTCAAGAAACGTGATACTTTAGCACTGCTTTGTCTGTCCATACCAAATCTTTGCCGAACACTAGTGTTGGTTATGCCATTGCCCCGGGTAACAATATACCGTAGACATGCATGTAGATAGATAGCCCGTCTACGATCAACAGAACTCATTTCGGCCAGTGGTTTTGCCGCATAAATCGTAATACGTGTGCTGTCGCTGATCACTTCAATTCGTGGAGCTGGCAGTTGTCGTAGTTCGATCTCGTGCACAATTCTGTCCCACCCGCTGCCAAGCTCTTCACAGATACCAAATCTTCGGAGGAGTGATGCTAATTTGTCGTTACGTGATTTTGGAGGGGCATCTAAGAAATGTCTTGAGTCTATCAGAGGGGCCCCAGGATTCAGTACTTCAATGCAGTCCTCAAATATTTCAACTAACGGGCCGGTGCCTTTTGCTGTAAGGTCTTGATGTATTAGCGCATTTGCAATCACTTCCCGGACTGCGGCAGTCGGGAAGCGTGGTTCCTGTTTCCTGATTCCACCATTAAAGGTCTCATCAGTGGGTGCAATCTGAGTTACATAATCAATAATCGTGGCAAATCCTGAGGCATATCCCACCGGGAACTCCTCCTGACGGTTTTTATCGTATCTAGCGATCCCGGAATATTTGACAATTCTTATTGACTTACGACGAAATGAGTCTATGTCTGTCAGATTTCGTGCGAATGCGAGAAAGCCCAGATTCAAAATATCCCATGCTCCATCGTCCCGATGACAAATAAAATTTTCATGCTCAAGCGTTTGAAGCAGGGTTGAGGTATGCTTAGGTATCGGAACCTTTGCCAGACTGAAATATGACTGGTAATCCAGTAAGCGTAGCACATCAGAATCTTGCACGCACTCAACGGCAGTCCCTGATTCGAATGTTCTATCGTCTAACAAGCGCCAGAGTCGTTTCTCCTTGTCTGGAAAATCGTTTAATCTTCTGGTATGGGAACCCACGCGAATATATGATTCGTTGTCAAATTTGACAGGTCGTTGAAGTGCACGGGGAATCCATAGACCACAGGTTTACCGTCTACGCTATCTGTGTAGAAGCGGAAATTTACCACAGGGTTGAGTTTAGTGGATAACCAGTGCTCCAGGTCATCCTTTCGGACTCGCCTTTCATCAGGCTTGAATCTAGTCCCAATAATTTGATGATCTTCGTCTTGGATTCCCCAGACGATATAACCATGAGATTTGCCAGCAATTGCAGACGAATTTGCAATTGCAGAAATATTTTCGCCGATTTTCTTCGGCTCAGCATCGCTAGATTTGAATTCAAACCATTCTGTTTCTCGTGGATGCGTACAGAGCCGCTTTACGAGTGCGGGGATGTCCCTTAGAGCAGTCATTTCATGTTTCACCGAAGTGTTATGAAAATTGATCACGTACGAACGAAATGAAGAGGAGTTGGTTCAGAGTCAAGCATGAAAAGGATCTGCCTGACGGATGTTGCAACCGTAGCAAGTAGAACTGGCATCGGTGCAGTTGCAGCAGTGTCTAAGACTTTGGAGAACGGGATGGATGGTTCTCCATTCGGCCAGAAGAACTGCCTCTGACACCCTATATCCGGGTCAAATTCCGAAAAAACCACCTCCAAGAGTATTTAAGCGGTAAGAGAATCGCAACATGATGTAACGGCCAAGTGTCTCCGTACGCCGCTCAGAAATGAAACTCGCAGAATTATTGAAGTCCACGGACAGATTCTGGTCAAGCAGGTCGTGGATTTCAAGTCCCACAGATGCACGCTCATTTATGAACAGATGCTCAATGGACAGGTCAATCAATGATCTGTTCTGGACATCCCCGAAAACATTCCGATCATAGGTCTGATATCGAAATTCAGTGCTGATTGTCCAGTTGAATGCCGGGTGCCATTGCACATCCAATGAATAGGCCGTGTTGATGTACTGCTGGTTCAGATTGGTGTTGAGAGAATAATCCAGATCATTATAGGTACCCGATACTCGGGCTTCCAGCCCAACGATGTCATGATTTCGGTTTGAGACAGAAATTCTCGAACGGTTACGCAGAATCCGAGATGTATTTTCATTGGAGTTGATGAACTCGGACCCGGTCGTGATGGTGAGGTCGTTGTTCCATCTCACTACAATACTGAGCGGCCGAATCGGTATGCCTACATTCGTAGATGCCGAGGTAATCCAGCCTGCATCGGAGTTGATTGCACTGACACTTTGGCGCAGTGATGGATCAATGACCCGCGTCGGCACAATTTGACGGTATGCGTAGGTTGTGCGGATATTCGCAAATATATTGAGTTGGGTCCAAGGATCAAATGATTTGAATTGTCCGGAAAACGTATGCCTGAACTCGGGTTTAAGGTTAGAATTTCCGGTATATACCCGAAGTGGGTCGCTGTTGTCCGTAAATGGCTGGAGTTCCCGCAGGGATGGCTCCCTAGTTGTGGCCCGGTAACCGATTTCAATGTGTTGATTCTCGTTGAATTCGGCCTCGTAGCGCAGTTGTGGCAAAAGATGGGTGTAACTGGCCTGTACCGGTGGCAGATCGGTTTTCGTTGTGCCGTCAAGTTGCGCCCCCTGCAAACGAACCGCCAGCGTAAGAAATCCAAGCCCCTTGCGATTCAACTGGAGACCTGCTCTATAGTAGGTATAGGTACGTTCAAATGCATTGCTGAGTTGGGAATTCAGCAGACGTTCCCGCCCTTCGGTATTATAGAAGCGTTTATCATTTTCACGTCGAGAGAAGTCCCGCTCACCAAATGCCAGAAGGGAGAAACCGCGTTTCAGCGGTTGCGTCAGGGACAGCCTGACATCGACTCCCTCATTTTTTCCGAACAAGTCCTGATCCTGTTGCACTTCTTCCCAGGTCATGAGATTGCCAGTATCAGCAAGACCTGTGCGCGTGGACAGCACGGTCATCTGATCACGGTCTGAAAGACTGAATGTACCGGTTGCAACCAGACTAGTCCCGTTCTCCGAGAGTTTCTTCCTCCAGGTGAGCGTTCCGTTTCCGTTGAGATTGGTTGCATGTTGATCAACCGTTCTGTGTGCTTCATTGAGAAGAGACTGCTGTTGGCGAAACGTCTGTTGAAGTCCTGTCTGATCTGCATTCGATGAATTCCATTGCAGGGAGACCCGGGAGCGAATTTGATGCCCTGGTGACAGTTGCACTTGTGCATTGATATTTGCCCTGTGTCCAAGATTGCCCGAGTCAGCGACGGATTTCCCCTCGCCGTAGGCGGTGATGTTCGCGTCTGCAAGCTCATGCCGCTGGTTCGTACTGGTGTGCAATTGCTGCAATCTGTTAACAAAGTAACTGCCGCGTAAATAATCGTTTTTGGAAAAGTCGTACCCGGCATTGAGTCCAACGGCAATTGACTCCATAAATCCACCGGAATTTGTCATGGAGGTTGCATTGCGGAGCACTGCACCGTCTAAATGACTGCCAGCCATTACCAGCCCCAATAAGTCCGTAATTCCAAAGCCCGCCTGTCCAGTGTTATTTGCATTGCCGATAAGGGAGAGCTGTGTATTCGGCGAGAAGCGCATCAGGTTCAGACGCGTATCGTAGCGTCCACCCGGGTTTTGCTCTCCCCCGATTGCTCCAGACAGATTCCCCATGAGGCCCTGTTTGGCATCTTCCTTGAGTAAAAGGTCAATGGTCTTTTCCTCTTCGCCGTCCGGGATGCCGGTGAACTCTGCCTCGTCGCTGTCCTTATCGTAGACCTGCACTTTATCCACTGCTTCTGCGGGCAGGTTTTTAGTAACTACGGACGGGGTATCGGCAAAGAACTCTTTTCCATCAACCAGAATGTTTTCAACGGTTTCCCCTAGTGCCTTTACGGTGCCGTCATCTTCCACCTCTATGCCAGGCAGTCGCTTGAGCAGGTCTTCAACCACATCATTCGGGCGTACTGCAAATGCATTGGCATTGTATTCCAGTGTGTCACGCATTACGACAAATGGGATATGATCGGCGCTGACCACCACTTCCCCGAGTTCTTCTGAGAGTTCGGACATTGTCAATTTTCCTACATCTACATCTTGATCAAGGATCTCAATATTCTGGCGCAGAGTCGCAAACCCAACGTAGGTGATTTGCAGGATATACGTATGTGCAGGCACACGTCTCAGCGTGAAGCCACCGTCTGCGGATGTGGTGGTGAACTTTGCCATTACCGAATCCGCCTGCGTCAAAAGAACCACTGTCGCCTGGGGCAGGGGGATGTCTTCGTGGTCAACGACAACACCGTTCATGTCAAACCGCTGGGTTTGAGCAGACGCAGGACCCGCTACAAAAAGGAATAATATGATTCCGGTGAAGTTTCGGAGGTTCATAGCGCGGTGCTAATTCCGGATGATAATTTGTTTCGCGCCTCTGGATGATTTCCTTTCTTGCCGGCGTTCTTCTACAAGGGCATCAAATTCTTCTTGGTTCATCTCCCGTCCCTTTTCGGGGGTTGTGATTTCGACTTCGGTATCCAGGGTAATGGAATTGGCCTCGTATAATTTTTGACCATCATCAATGGAAAGTACAAGAATCAGGCCGGGAAGCCCTCCATAGTGCTCGGGGCCGACGGGTACGGGAATTTCCGGTGTAAACCATGCGTCTACGGACACGGTATCCATCATTGCCGTTGCCCTGATTACGCGCCGGTCAAGGAAGGTCCCTTCCTCGGCGGACAGTTTCCATTGTATCACAGGCAATTCACCGGTGACCAGAAAGTCGCGACCAAGAAAACGGTGATGATCCGTATAGAGGCCTTCGTCAATATCTGTCACGGAAGTAATAAGGTTTGGAAGACTGGTACCGCCTGAGGCTGAGAACCTCATTTTGATCGTCATCCCTTCCACGGTTGAGATCTGTTCAGCGCCATTGGGGTTATCGTCGTCCTCAACTCGGCGAATACTGGCCATCAATGCATCATTGAAGTCCATGATATACAGTGCGGAATCTGCATTTGGGATCATGTCCTGGAACCGTGCCATTTCGGGAGGAAGTTCGATATCTATCTTGACGGTACGTGTATAGGTCACCGTACCGGATTGTGCGGCACAGACATGTACTGCAAATATTGTGAGGGCCGTTAACGACCACAGGAAAGTATTTTTTGAAAAAGGGGGCCGATAATTCATCCGCATTATACAGGAGATTTTATTAGGGAAAATTCCAGGCCTTTCCCGCCTTATGGTCAGGATAGACAGGAATATGGATTTACAGGGTTGATCCGAAATTCAGTGGATCCGGATTGCGTCAGGTTAACACATCATCGAACGACTGGGTTTCCAGAAATCGTATTTGAAGCCTTTGAGAGAGGCAGAGTGCGATGAATTTCCTAGACCGCAAGCGGAGGGTTTGTGGCCTCTGCATCTCATGACCCGGACTCATGTCAACGACAACAACATGAATTTTATTCTTAAGTGTTGGACGCAATCCCCTTTCGAGTAGTCTTTTGAGGTCTTCCGGTTTAGCCGGAACGCCTCCTTCAGATGGCGCAATTCGCATATACTTCTGTTCGGCTCCAAACCAGAATACTAGATAGATACCATTTCCGTCGGCTTTCGGATCTCGGGTATATTTTGGTACAAGTTGTTCGGTAATTCCACGCCATAGGTCACGACTCGAATTTTTTTTGATCTCAATCGGAATTGCGAGATTGGAGCCATAGCATATGCGAATATCGGCTCTTTTGTCATCGGCATACTGCCCCTCGGGCTGCGCATCAATCTGATAGGGCTTCAACATTCTTTTCAAATCTGAAAGCAAGGCATTCCGACAGTAATTTTGGGAATTATATCTATCAGTAACAATTTACTGCATAGTCTTTTTGGTGCTTCATCACCCGTTGCCCGGTTGCAGGCTTGCGCTCCGCAATGACAGGTCTTACATAGGCTCCACAACCCGTTCGGCACAATTCGTGCCAGGACGCCATCCCCGACGCCCGGATATTTACGGACGCATTTGTGTCCGCATTCGCTTGGTACCCGCACGCCAGACATAGAAACTCGGACTGCTTTTGCCGATTCTTTGTGTTCACATAGGAACACTTGCTACACGTCTGCGATGTATAATGCGGGGGTACCTTGATCACCACGCCTCGCTCCCGCAGGAACTGCTCCAGTATCGCCCATCCTGTTCCCAGTATTGAGCGGTTCAGTCCTGCTTTCTGCCTCACCTTCCTGCCCGGATTCTCCACCGTTCCCTTCGCGCTTGCGGTCATACCTTTGGTTTTCAGGTCTTCCAGGATTACAAGCGTAGAGATTTCGGTGAGCGATAAGGCGATATGACGCAAGTCATTCCTTCGGATGTTCTTGATCTTGCGTTCATGGCGTGCGATGGTTTTCTTTAGTCTCCTCCAGGAATGACTTCCTTTCTGTTTTTTCGCTAGTCGGCGTTGAAGCTTCTTGATGCGCTTTTCAATACCCGAGGTGTCGGTCAGATAGAAGATCCTTCCCGCACTGTCCGCAACCTGCCCGCAATTACGGTCGACCCCAATGCCAATGCCGTCCGCGTCTTGCAAGGTCGAGTCCACTTCGTAGACGACCGTCATATACCAGTTTCCATTTTCTTCAAAGATGCGGGCCGTCTTGGGTACGGGGTTTGTGTAACGGTTCACTCGATAAAATCGCAGCATCTTCACATGCATGCCCCGCTTTAGCCGAACGTATCCATTCGTTGAAAACATCTTTCCCCCTGACACATCTACAGTGAAGCTTTTTTTCGCCTTGCCCCTTTTCTTGAATCTGGGGAACCCCCGCTTTTTCTTGAAAAACTGCTTGTAGGCATCCGCCAGATCCTTCAGTCCAGTGCGAGTCGCGTTTACGGGATACTCTCTTAGCCATGGTGCGACCGTATCCTTGTGTACTTTATACCACTTGTAGAAATCAAACTGAGAGGTCTGGGATTTTCCGGTTTCTTCGTAATCCTCTTTGGCTTTTGCCAGCGCCCCATTCCAGAGATACCGGTTGACACCCGCCAGTTCATTCAGGAATCGGCAGGTCTTTTTGTCGCCTCGCAGACGAAAGCGGATCGTCACATGCTGCCGTGTCCTTGAACCAGCGGGGGACTTTGTCTTACAATCTTTAACGGGCATAGCATCAAGCGGATGATGTTGTTTAGACAATCAGGGAGGCACTATCCTTCCCGATTGTATCCGTTTTATTCACCTGAATGCGAAAGGTTCCCCTCATTGTTACTTACGGATATAGTGTGCCACGAACAAAGTACATGGAGGTAAGGCAAATGACTTAGCCACAATGTATTAAACTGTACAAGGGATGGAGGTAGGCCCTCCACAACCGCTGTGCAGGCGGAGGTTGTAAACCACCCACAGCTGCGGCATTTAAGAGGTGTCGTGGTGAGCGTGTCGGGAAAAGGCAGGTGTAGGAACCTGTCAGGTGTTCATCGTAGAGTCGAACGAAAGTGAATCATGGATGACGTGTCGAAATGAGATAGATGACGGTCAAAACCGGGGTAGTATATCAAT
>JAJECE010000100.1 GCA_022822185.1 Rhodothermales bacterium
TGTCTGCTGTTTCATCAAGACCGAGATCTCAAGCCATTCCAGCGGAAACTCTTCCAGATCATGGGCATATCCCTTGACAATCATACCCTGCGACGCAAGGTGAAACGGCCCAAAAAAGAGACCCCTGAAATGTAAAAAAAACCGTACAAATAGCACCTTTTTGGAGACTCCCTGAAAATCGGGAACAGGGGGCCTCCGCGAAAAATCCCACTACAATGTCGAACTTGCGAAAAGAAGTGATCGAATGGCTAAGCGCGGCATGGACGGAGAAGGAGCCAATCCTGACAAGAATGCATCCATAGACAAAGAGGCCGTTGATCAAAATCTTGATAAGACAGATAAAGCCGACAACAATTTTGATGTGACATCTTGGCTGAAGGCAGAGACACCTTCGGAGATAGTGAGACGAGTTACTCAGATAGAAAATTTAGTGACGTACATTGGTCCTCTCCCGCCTTCATCCGAGTTAGAAAATTATGACAGAGTGCTACCTGGAGCAGCTGATCGGATTATCCGTATGGCAGAAAATGCCCAATCGACACAGCATTATGCGATTAAGGAGGGACTTAAACTCAATGGACGTAGGATCACCACTTCCACTATCGTGTCTTTATCTCTGGTAGCAACTGCTGGGCTGGCGCTTCTGCTTGATCCGGCTTGGTTGTCAATTCCACTGGGAACAGGGGGAATACTGACCCTAATACTGCGCGATCTGTATCGGGTGACCAAAAAACAGTAGTTTTATGAAATCATCGCCAAAGATTAATTAAACAGAGCACAATGTTAGTTGGAACCTTCGAAGATAAGATTTCTGATCAATCTCTATCCGCCTCTTGCAACATCCCCCGCTCCCTCCTGTTTACTGGACGGGCCTCCAGACGAGGAAAGAGTTCCTTTGGAAATTTATCCTTTAACCCATAATGGCGCACCCCTCCCAAATAACAACTGATCATGATGCATCCCCTGCTTGAGCATCTACAACCACTTCTCAAATAGTTTCAAAAAAAGGATGGGATGTTGATCTATTCGAGCCGTAATCCGTATCATTACAGATCACCTAAACCATGGATCTATAAATGACCATCAAAAAGTTTTTTGATGCAACCGAAGAGAGCATTAGCCTTAAGCAGGTGAAGGCGCTCATTAAGTCGGGGGCGGATCTGGCAGCAAGGAATCCAAGAAACCACTTCACTCCACTACATACTGCTGCACAATTAGCGGAAAGTCCCGATATATTACAGGCACTGATTGATGCCGGTGCCGATGTCAATGCACCCGGCGAATACGGGATGACTCCGCTTGATACCGCGGCAGAATGGAATGAAAACCCTGAAATCCTGAAGGTCTTGATTAATGCCGGATCTAATGTCAATGCACGCGGGGACAACGGGATGACCTCGATTTTTAATTCCATCTTAGGCGGAGTCCAGTCCCCGAAGATTCTAAAACTGCTGATTGATGCGGGTGCCAATGTGAACGAAGCCGATGATCATACCCGTACCCCGCTATGGTTCGCTGCAAAAGACAGTCTTTCACTTGAGACGGTCCGAGTTCTGGTAGAGTCGGGAGCAGATCTGGAAAATTTAGACTCCAATGATCGTACCCCGCTCCACTGGGCTGCCGCCGAAAATATTCTCCCCGAAGTGGTTCAGTTCCTGATTGATGCCGGCGCAAACATCAATGCGAAAGATGATCGTGGCTGCATTCCCCTGCACTGGGCTGCCGCCCAGAATCCCGTTCTCGAAATTACACAGGTCCTGATTGAAGCCGGATCCGATGTGAACGCACGAGATCACTATGACTGGACCCCTCTGATCTGGGCAAAAGAGTATAATGAAAATGCTGAAATGATCCGGCTTCTGCTTGATCTGGGAGCAGATGCCAGTGTACTCGAAGAAGAAGACAAAACAGCAATTGACTTAATTCCAGGCCAAAGTCAACTCTCGGGCACAGGACTGGACTGGCTCTTTTCAATGGCAGAGATCGTCGGGGGATCCAGTAAGGACGATGATAAGAAAAGCCCGTGAGAGTACACCGGCACCAGTGATTGAGGTACTTGAGGCGGCTGTAGAACTGTTTCTCTGTATTTCTCACCGCGTTGAACCTTGAGGGTTCTCCTGCCCTCAAAACCATTCAGCCCTCTGCCAGAATAGGCCGCCCCGCAATATTGTGGCGGTTTGATGTATCTTCTGTCGTGATGGAGGAATTCCTGACGATTGATTCCTTCCGTCCTGTCTTACATTCTCTAATCAGGCTCCAGGAGGGCTGTGTACAAGTTTGAATATCCTCTCCCTGTAATACATTGACGTGCTCCCTCCGGTCCATGCGGAAAGAGATGTCCTGCCCTCAGCACATCTGTGGTGAGGCATCCACACACATGCAACCGTGATCACAAAGTAGTTTCTCTGACATGCATCACTGCACTTCCACCCTTCTGATCGCTGGACTGCTTGCATCCGGTTGCGCTTCTCCGTCCATAAAAATAACCGAATCCCTGCCGGACGATATGGAACGTGTCTGGATTGGCGCAGACTTTTATGCCAATCGCCTTATGGATTGGCGCTATGCTAACGGGCGGATTGAGTGCATGGAAGGGCGGAGTGCGAAACCGATGCGGACACTCCATCTTCTCACACATTATCTGGGAGAACAGGCAGAAAATTTCACCATGTCGGTCCAGACCGGTGCCTTAAACCCGGCAGACAGTACCCATGCAAATACGTGGTCCGGATTCCTGCTCGGTGCAGGAGGACCGGAGGTCGACTGGCGAATCTCAAGTCTGGTTCATCACTGGCCCGGCGAAGATGGAGGGTTGATTGTGGGAGTGGATGGTCAGGGGCAGATCATTGTCCGTTCAAATACCAGCGCAGAAGCCCCCAAAGGCCCGCGAGCCGATATTTCCGTTGACGCATGGCCGCTCATTGACCCTGAACGGTCTACCGGAAAGGTTCCCGCTGGAGGTTCCATTGAACTCAACTTGGCAGCCATGCCATCCGGAGATACATTTGATCTCCAGGTAACCGCATCGGATCCAGAGACCCGTGAGACGCTGTCCGAAGCCCGGTATACCGAATTACCAAACCATTATTTTGTCGGGAATGTTGCGCTCGTAAGCCATAACAGCCCACTCATGGAAGACCAGGGGTACTGGTTTGATGACTGGAGGATTGGGGGGACAAAATTTGTGCACGATGCGAACCGGGCATTTGGCCCGGTCCTGTCATCACAGTACACCTTGAGCAAAGGCACATTAAAAATGACCGCCCAAATGCCCCCCGTCGGCGAAATGGATACCCGCACAGTCGGACTTGATCTGCTGCAGGATGGCACATGGACCCCCGCTGCAGCCGCAACCATCATCCCGGACAGCTACACCGCGACACTCCGCGTAGACGACTTCCAGGCAAGTTTAGACATCCCCTACCGGCTGACCTATGATCTGCGTACGGCCAACGGAACCGAAACCGCCTACTATGCCGGTACAATCCGTGCACCAAAAATTGAAGATCAGGAGTTTGTTCTTGCTTCGCTGAACTGTCAGCATATTTCCAAAGGCCGTGATCTGGTGTGGAACCACAGTACAATCTGGTATCCGCATCATGAACTTACCGCATCGGTTGCCGCACATGATCCTGACCTGCTCTTCTTTGCCGGCGACCAGATCTATGAAGGCGGCCTTGCGGGGATCATCCGTACGCCTCTGGACAAGGCCATTCTGGACTACCATTATCACTGGTACCGGTTTATCTGGTCATTCCGGGACTTGATGCGGGATCGCCCGGCCATTACCATTCCCGATGATCACGACGTATATCACGGAAATATCTGGGGACACGGCGGCAAGAAAGCCGAAGGCCCCTGGCAGCCCCAGTCCGATAACGGAGGCTACATCATGGATGCCCGCTTTGTGAACATGGTCCATCATACCCAGGTATCCAATCTGCCCGACCCCCATGATCCAACCCCCATTGAACAGGATATCAGTGTCTACTATACAGACATGACCTACGGGGATATCAGTTTTGCTGTTGTTGCAGACCGGATGTGGAAATCTGCTCCCCGACTCGTTCTTCCTGAAGCACAGGTGCGCAATGGCTGGCCGGAAAATCGCGACTACGATCCAACCACCGTCACCGAGGCTTATCTGCTGGGGCCCCGCCAACTGAAATTTCTGAACCAGTGGTCACATGAATATCCGGAGGATGTCTGGATGAAGGTCATGCTCTCCCAGACCCTCTTCAGTAACCTTGCCACGCTTCCCAGCGGATTCTACGATGACCGGATCGTCCCGCAAATGCGGTATGCAGAGCCGGGTGAATATATCTCGGATGATCATCTGGGAACCGACATGGATTCCAACGGATGGCCACAAAATGGGCGGAACCGCGCCCTGAAGACGATCCGGAAAGGGTTCACGTTTCATGTCGCCGGGGATCAACACCTTGGGAGTTTTGTGCAGTATGGAATTGATGAGTTCGGGGATGGGCCGAACGCGTTCATCTCTCCCGCCATTGCGAATATATGGCCCCGGCGCTGGTTCCCGCCAGACCCTGGAGGGCACCTGGAACCGGATGCACCTCCCTATACGGGCGAGCATCTGGACGGCTTCGGGAATCGCATGACGGTCCACGCAGTTGCAAATCCAGTCCGAAGCGGACGCACCCCGGAGGCACTCTATGACCGTGTCCCCGGCTACGGAATTATCCGATTCAATCGGGATACGCGCACCATCACCGCCGAAGCGTGGCCGCGCTGGATTCATCCATCCAATGAAGATGCAGTGCAATACCCCGGCTGGCCTGTGACCGTCACACAGGAAAGTAATTACGGCCGGGAGGCCGCCGGATACCTGCCCCCTATTGATGTGAATGGGATCCCAGAACCCGTGCTGACGCTCGTCGATGAAAACAGCATGGATACCGTCTATACGATCCGCCCTGCAACCCTGCCCTTTCAAGCCAAGGTCTTTGATGTAACCACTTCCTATACCATCATTATCGGAGATCAGGCAACACATCAAACCTCCCTGACCGGTATCCGGGCGGCGACACTGGAAACTCCCGATACACTACGGGTAACGTTTTGAACCGACTCTGCCTTTTGCTCCTCTTTTTGACTGCATGCAGCAAGGCACCACCTAATGTGGTCGTCATCCTGGTGGATGATCTGGGATGGAAGGATACCGGCGTATATGGGAGCACTTTCTATGAAACCCCAAATATAGACGGGTTGGCAGCAGAAGGAACCCGCTTTACGCAATTCTATGCCTCCAGTCCCGTCTGCTCTCCAACGCGTGCCAGTATCATGACCGGGAAGCATCCGGCACGCCTCCAGATTACAAACTGGATCGGCGGAATGGCCAACGACCGGCTGCTCCAGGCCGACTATCGACATGCGCTCCCGCTGGAAGAGGTCACCATGGCAGAGGTGTTTCAGGATGCCGGCTACCGTACCGCCTACATCGGGAAATGGCACCTGGGCACCGATGACGCACGCCCCGAACATCAGGGATTTGAAACGGTTCTGACAACCAATGATGCCGGGCAGCCCGGATCCTTCTTCGCCCCCTGCAAAAATCCGAACTTCCCGGCTTCCAATGTACCCGGTCTCGAAACCGATCCTGACAGCACCTATCTGACAGACCGCCTTACGGACCTTGCTGTAGACTGGATCGCCACCGATCAGGAACATCCATTCCTCCTTGTCCTGTCCCATTATGCGGTGCATACCCCCATCCAGGCAAAACCCCGGGATGTTCGGCGGTTTGGCTCCGGGAACACAAATACGGCGTACCAATCCGAGCGCTTCGGTGGTGTCACGCGCACAACACAGGACCACGCAACCTATGCCGCAATGATTGCATCGGTGGATGAAAGCGTTGGACGAATTCTGCAGGCTCTGGAAGACACGGGGATTGATAAAAACACCATTGTCGTCTTCACCTCCGATAACGGGGGCCTATCCACATTGAGCGAAAATCGCAGATGGGCTCCGACGGCGAACCTGCCCCTTCGTGCCGGTAAGGGATGGCTGTATGAGGGCGGACTCCGCATTCCCCTGATCATTCAGGGAGTTCAGGATATGCCCCCCATTATGGATCAACCGGGCACTACCGATGACCTGCTTCCGACGCTGGCCGGATTAGCAGGCATCCCAACTCCTGCCCGTATAGACGGCCTGGACCTGTTCAAGATGCCCGTCTCTGAGAGAGTTCTCTACTGGCATTTCCCCCATTATCACGGCTCCGCCAATCGCCCCTCAGGTGCAGTACGCCGCGGCAGATACAAACTCATTGAATGGTTTGAGGACTATCCCGCTGAACTGTATGACCTTGAATCGGATCCGGGCGAAACCACCGATATCAGCCAGTTTGAGCCCAGCGTAACCCATGACCTGCTCCGCCGCCTGCAATCGTGGCGAGACGAAGTCAATGCACAGATGCCCCGTCCGAATCCAGACTACGCGGACCAACCAGACGGTAACTGACAAACGCAAAATGGCGGCTGTCGGGACTCCATGATGGGACATTCATCGTCCCCTGCCCACCAAACAGATGGGCGATGGTTTTTGGATCCTCGGCAGTCCCCGTGCGCATAAGTCGGAGTTTCACATCCTTATTTGCGGGATGCCCTTCTACAGACTTATCGTAGGATAGAAATACGATCCAATTGCCATCCGGTGATGGATGTGCAAACCAGTCTCCGTAGTCATCCTCCGGGGTCACCTGTATCTGATTGCTGCCGTCCGGGTCCATACGCCAGATTTTCATCTGGCCGGTGCGCACAGAGTTAAAATAAATAGCCTGACCGTCCGGGGAGTATTCCGGGCCGTCATCCAGACCCTCAGCATCGGTTAACCGCACCTCTTCGCCGCCATTGCGTCCAATTACATACACATCAAAGTTATCGTTCCTCCGAGCGCAGTAAACCAGTTTTTGCCCGTCAGGGGACCAGCCGTGCCAGTAGGATGGCCCTGATTCGGTGACCAATCGGGGAAGTCCGCCCACAGCAGGCACAATGTAGATGAGCGAGCCCCGATCCGGGTTATTGTGGCTGAGCGCAATCTCGGTCCCGTCAGGGGAATACCCGTGATCGTTGTTGCACCGGTCAGCAAACTGCGTCTCAAGCATTTGGGGTTCTCCGCCACTTACGGGCATATGATAGAGGCGGCCTCCACGGTTGTAGAGCAGTGTGAGCGAGTCCGGCGACCAGTTGGGCGCTTCAAAATGCTCCTCTGCCTGACGGACAATCTGGCGCTCGCCGGTCTGACTGTTCATGATTTCCAGTGTACTTTCTACGATCCGCTCGCCCGTCACTTCTTTCGCTTCCAAATGAACATTCTCGAATCGGGCCGTGGTCCGTGCAGTGGAGTCGTGTGCACAGGCCACCAGACCTGCGTACGCAGTTTGCCGTAAATCCACCGTAATATTGGCGACAACGACTGATCTCTGTGCCGGTCTGTCCAGATAGAGAGAGAACAGATTTGCCGTGCGTTCCAGACGAATGGTTGCCGGCGCACGAACCGGGGTCGTGACCTCATGGGTTTCTCCTCCCTGCTCCGAACGCCACTGCAAGGCAATGAGCCCGTCCGCATGAATCAGCGCATCCACATACGCGGCATCTGCATCCAGACCTTCACGTACCATCCAGCCAGCCTTGCGGTACGGATGCCCGGTGGTATCTGTGAACGCAATATCCGCTTTCAGGACAAGATCTCCGTTCACCTCTTTCCATGCAAAAAAGAATTCGTCCCGGGTGCCATAAATGTCTGCACCTCCACCGGTAACCGTATACGCTTCCGTATCTTGATCAAAGATGAGATTCCCCTTCAATAAAGGATTTCCCACATCGGTGGATCCGTCAAAAATTCCGGTGGAAACGGGCGCGGTACAAGACATCAAAAGAACGAAGGTGACCGGAGCAACTGCTCCCAGCCAGTTAAGCAGGTTTCTGAACATAGACAGTCAGGTATTTTCGTGTATGCACCGACATGTGCAGATGACTCCGTGCCCGCTGCCAGTCACCGGTGGTTTGGGGTTCATTCTCCCCGGCTAAACAAAATAAAATGGATCGCCGCAGGGCTGGTGCACCACAATCGTACCGGGCAGGCGCGGTTTCAGCCACTCGGCAAGCCACGCCATCCCCGGCTCTTCGCTGAGTGCATGTCCGACCACAATCAGTCCCTTCGGCTGCTCTGCCTGCCAATTTGCATCACGGATAAATTCGGTGGTTTCCCACTCCCGAACCTCTCCGACCACGAGCACATCCACTTCCGAGAGCATTTCAATCTGCCGCTGTCCACTCGCAGACCCGACGAGTAACCCGACACTGCTGCACGACATCCCTGCGTCCCCCATCACCCGCAGACGCTTTGCACCGAAGCGAACTTTCATGAACTGCGACAGCTCACCGAGCGTAATGGACGGGATCCGGCATAATTGCGGCCGCTCCAGATCCGCGTACGCTTCCCAGCCGAGATGCTTCAGTACACCGGTAGCAATACCGTCCGGCCTGTATCCATGCCAGTAATCGTGAAACCGCCACACCACAATCCCATTCTCCTCCAACATCTGCCGCTTTTTTTGATAGACCGGATTTTGCTCAAGCCAGTCTGTCTCATCCAGATGATTATAGTAGGTCGGCTCATGCGTGATGATCAAGTTCACCCCGTGCCGCGCTGCATAGTCAATGGTGCGATGCGTTGCCAAAAAGGTCGTCACAACACCTCGCACCGGCTGAGACGGATCCCCCGATTTTATCGTATCTACGGTTGGCTGCCAGGGAGCACCGGGAACTTCATTC
The DNA here is from genome assembly GCA_022822185.1 of Rhodothermales bacterium. Lineage (GTDB taxonomy): Bacteria > Bacteroidota > Rhodothermia > Rhodothermales > Bin80 > Bin80. The sequence goes on from JAJECE010000100.1 coordinate 8,802, forward strand.
GTAATCAGATTGATCACATCCTGTATCGTGGGGGCTTTCAGAGGGAGTCCGGCCATGAGGATCCCCCCGCCGGACTGCGCTAAAAACTCTCTCCTTGTAATCATAATGAGATTTGGATTGGTATGATCTTCCAGTAAAGATACTAAATTATGCTGCCATGAGGATACGTCGTTAAAATTTGGAAGTTGCTCCTAAGACATGGATGGATGATTTTCTCCAGCTGATGTTCAATTGTAATAAATGAGGGTGACCTGCAAACACTGGTTCGGTCCGACTCCTCCTGCCCGCCGTCTTTGTAGCCTGCCGGTCAGACCATTGATGACCCGAAGTATGAGGGGGATAACATTACGTGAGGTCATGGAGTGACTGCTTCCGGCAAGAAAAAACCAAACCGCCCCTCCCTGATGGTAAGATCCCATTCCCTTTGCATCGCCCATCCATATCCATTCCTGAATTGCCGCACGGCGGATTCAACAGGCGTAGAACCGATTGGAGCCTTGGCGCAGCACCTCTGGCATTTTGTCCCTTCTGTTTGTGCGCTCCTCATGAACGCTGAGTTTCGCCGCCGGCACTGCGTTCGTGAAGAAGATTCCTCAATAATCGTTTCGCCTCGTCAAGACTGTCCACAAAATTCCCGGCGGGAACGCGCTGGAAGACCTTGAGAGATCGTAGAACTTTGTTCACTTTACCTGACAGGCCCAGCACGACACAGGCGGTATCGCCCTCAATGGAAGACTGTACGAATTCCTCAATCGCAAGCGCAGCACTATCGTCTACACGGGTGGTCTCAGAGAAGTCAAGAATGATGACATCATGATCCTCGATGTCTGCAGCAATTGCCCGTGTCAGTTCGTTTGCAGAAGCGATAGAGAAACTTCCTCTCAACTTGATGAGCCCCACTGGCAGGCAATGGGGATTGATATCCGATAGAGATAACGGAGAATCAGCGTCCAAGACCGGCAGAGAAAACACTCCTTCTAGTTCATTCTGAGTCAGATCTCGTGAGCGTACCACGCCTGCTGCGATCAGCCCGAGTGCGACGGCGGTGACCAAATCAACAAACACGGTCACAAGGAAGGTGAGGAGCATTATAAAAACGTACTCCAGACGAATCACCCGCAGGCGGACTGTGTCCGCCTGCGGGAATATTGGTAACGGTGCCCATCGTGGCTCCCGAGCCCGGCAGTGCGCCCAGAATACCTGCCGCCAGATTGTCGAGGCCCTGCCCCACAAGCTCCCGGTCGGGATTGTGACGTGTCCGGGTTTTGGAATCTGCGATCAATGAGGTGAGCAGGCTGTCGACCGAACCAAGAAGCGCAAGGATCAGTACGGGCTGAAGGAAGTACCCGATTGAACCGAACCCTACCTGCGGAGCATAGAACACGGGCAGGCCCGAAGGAATCACGCCGATGGTTCGTGCCTCCGTGAGCCCGAAAAATGCAATGCAGGTGCCGATCACCAGGGCGGCCAGCGCAGAGGGCAGGAATCTTCGTATTCGGCAGGGCCAGAAAATGCAGATCGCCAAGGCGGCTGATCCAGCAATAAGATCGTGGGGACTGCCGTTGGCGATTGCCTCCGGCCAAGCCGCAATCTGGACCAACGGCCCCCCCGAGACGGGCTCAGCACCAAGGATCGTCGCAATCTGGAGAACTATGATGATCACGCCAACCCCGGTCATAAAACCCGAAATCACCTAATATGGCGTGTAACTCACAAAGCGGCCGACCCGGAGAAAGCCCATGGATATCTGTATCAGGCCGGCCAGCATGACGATGATGAAGGCCGCCATCAGGTCGTGGGCATACAGGGTGACGACTGCAGCCATGGCGATCGTCATTGGACCGGTGGGACCGGAGATCTGCGCAGGCGTGCCACCGAACGCGGCGGCAAAGAAGCCCACTGCGACGAAACCGTAGACTCCGGCAGCGGGCTCCAGCCCCGAGGCAACCCCGAAAGCTAACGCCATCGGCAACATGACGATTGCGGAAGTAATACCGCCGAATACGTCATCCCGGAAAATGTGTCTCATTGATCCGAATGAAAATGCCTGCTTTCCCGAATAATTTAAAGCGCTTCGACCATTATTGTGGGGAATCATTACATCCTGGGAATCTTTGGTACATGTCGGCCTTGCTTTGCCGGGATTGTTCATGTGTTGGTGGTTGTCAGTCTATGATTCACGAAATAATATGGGGACGAACGCAAAAGAATTGAGGGAGCGATCCCGGATTGTCCTTCCAACCAGAGAAATACCCATCTTCAAACGGCCCGGTGGACACGTCCAGTTTGCTTCATTCGGTATAAACACCTCTATTTCTGGCTCAACTGAGCCAGCCCCCTCTCCCAAAAGTTTTGGATTTGCCCTGGAAGTCCCGAAAATTTTCGATCCATGGCGCATGGCGGCCAGAATGCTACGAACATCCTCCCCCGAAACCTAGCCTGCATTCTCAGGGTACCAATCCGAGACTAGGTGCATCGAAATTCGAAAAATCGTTAATTTGGATGTTTCAAAAGGGAATTATGTCCATAGGTAACAATGAGGGGAACCTTTTCCATTCAGGTGGATAAAACGGATATGATCGGGAAGGATAGTGCCTCCCCGATTGCCTACACAAAATCATCCGCTTGATGCAATGCCCGTTAAAGATTGTAAGCCAAAGCCCTCCGTTGGTTCAGGGAAACGGCAGCATATAACGATCCGCTTTCGTCTGCGAGGCGACAAGAAGACCTGCCGGTTCCTGAATGAACTGGCGGGAGTCAACCGGTATCTCTGGAATGCGGCGCTGGCAAAAGCCAGAGAGGATTACGCGGAAACCGGACAATCCCAGACCTTCCAGTTTGATTTCTACACATGGTATAAAGTACATAAGGATACGGTCGCACCATGGCTAAGAGAATATCCTGTAACCGCAACTCGCACTGGACTGAAGGATCTGGCGGATGCCTACAAGCAGTTTTTCAAGAAAAAGCGGGGGCTGCCCAGGTTCAAGAAAAGGGGCAAAGCGAAAAAAAGCTTCACCGTAGATGTATCAGGGGGGAAGATGTTTTCAAAGAACGGGTATTTTCGATTAAAGCGGGGCATGTATGTGAAGATGCTACGATTTTATCGAGTGAACCGCTACACAAACTCCGTACCCAAGACGGCTCGCATCTTTGAAGAAAACGGAAACTGGTACATGACGGTCGTCTACGAAGTGGACGCTACCCTGCAAGACGCGGACGGTATTGGCATTGGGGTCGACCGTAATTGCGGGCAGGTTGCGGACAGTGCGGGAAGGATCTTCTGCCTGACCGACACCTCTGGTATTGAAAAGCGCATCCAGAAGCTTCAACGCCGATTAGCGAAAAAACAGAAAGGAAGTTATTCCTTGAGGAAGATAAAGAAAACCATCGCACGCCATGAACGCAAGATCAAGAACATCCGAAGGAATGACTTGCGTCATATTACCTTATCGCTCACCGAAATCTCTACGCTTGTAATCCTGGAAGACCTGAAAACCAAGGGTATGACCGCAAGCGCGAAAGGAACGGTCGAGAATCCGGGCAGGAACGTGAAGCAGAAAGCAGGACTGAACCGCTCAATACTGGGAACAGGATGGGCGATACTGGAGCAGTTCCTGCGGGAGCGAGGCGTGGTGATCAAGGT
>JAJECE010000070.1 GCA_022822185.1 Rhodothermales bacterium
ACACAGAAGGCAGCGAGACCACCTATACGCATACGGGACTTGCCCCCGGAACGACACGTCACTACCGCGCCCGTGCGATCAATCCGGTTGGAGCAAGTGCGCCCTCCAATGTGGCCAGTGCCACGACAGAGGCGGCCTTGCGGGCTCCCGGCGTGCCGATCAATGTGGAGGCGGTTGCCGAGGGGCAGGAGGCGGTGAACCTGTCCTGGTCCGCACCGGTGGACGATGGGGGAACTCCCATCATCAGTTATCAGGTTGAGATGTCCGAGGATGCCGGATTCACCTGGGAGAAAATCGCCGACGTGACGGCCACGGCCTACCGCCATACATTCCCTCCCTCGGCCGCCACCCGCTTTTACCAGGTGACGGCAAGGAATGCGGTGGGACTCGGCACGCCCTCCGGGGCCGTTCATGTCATGCCGGATCCCACGACCTCCATAGAATCTCTGGGGGAGGAGATTCCGACGGACTTCGTGCTGGAGCAGAATTACCCGAATCCATTCAATCCGACTATCGCTATTGAATTTTCGCTGACCCGAACCGAGCCGGTTACGCTCACCGTGTATGATCTGTTGGGGCAGAAGGTACAGACCTTGCTGGATGGTGTGCAGCCGGCCGGTCGCCATAGCGTGCGGTTCAGCGGAGCAGGACTGGCCAGTGACACCTACCTGTATGTTCTGCAAACCGAAAAAGAGAGAGCCGTCAGGATGATGACCCTGCTCAAGTGATCGTTTCCTATAGTTATGGGGCTCATCGGAATTCAAAGATCTGTTCTAATCTTCCGTGTATTAGGTGTCCACTTAAATTTTTGTTGCAAGGAGTCGGATGATCTCAAAAAATCTCAATCGTAACGCGTTTACAGAGGTTTGGATTAAGATGGATTAATTCCTGATTCGTATATTCCTGCGTAAGTTCAAAATATGCAGCGATATCATGCAGTTTAATCATTCAAAGGACAATCATTTCCCCTTTAACCTAGTCATTTACCCCCCCCCATTTTTCCAGGAGTCTCGGCAGTTTAGGCTTACTGCTTCTGGTCATATTCATTTCTCCCGTTGAGGCATTGGCACAAAACCCCGGCCCGCCCACGAATGTAACTACCACGGCTGCAGGACCTAATCAGATTGATCTTTCCTGGACTGCTCCCACGAATACCGGTGGATCAGCCATTGATGGCTATGAAATTTGGCTACTCAACCCATCTACAAGTACATTTAGCCGACTGGTTAATATACATCCTAGAACGACCTATTCTCACCGAAATCTTCGCCCTTCAACAACGTACACTTACCGTATCCGTACGCGCAATGTAAGTATTAAGTATAGTAGTTATGTTCGAGTCAGTGCAACCACGGAGGCTCCATCTGCACCCGATGCCCCCACTGGACTGAGCGCAGATGCTTCAGGAAGTACCCAGATTGATCTTTCCTGGACTGCCCCTAGCAATAACGGAGGTGCATCCATAACAGGCTATCGCATTCAGGTATCCCCCAATGGAACGAGCGATTGGACAAATCTGGTGGCAAACAAAACAGGAACAAGCCATTCTCACAGGAATCTTCCCCCCAGCGCAACTCGTCACTACCGTGTCTATACCATTAATTCTGCAGGCGAGAGTGCGTCCGCTTCCAATGTGGCCAGTGCAACCACGGAGGCTGCATCGGCACCCGATGCCCCCACCGGATTGAGTGCAACGGCTTCGGGACGTACCCAGATTGACATCTCCTGGACTGCCCCCTCCGACAACGGGGGCGCATCCATAACAGGCTACCGCATTCAGGTATCCCCCAATGGAACAAGCAACTGGACAAATCTGGTGGCAAACAAAGCAGGAACGAGCCATTCTCACATGAATCTTGATCCAGGAACGACACGTCACTACCGGGTCTATGCCATCAATTCTGTAGGAGAAAGCACATCCGCTTCCAATGTCGCCAGCGCAACCACGGAGGCTACATCGGTACCCGATGCCCCCACCGGATTGAGTGCAACGGCTTCGGGACGTATCCAGATTGACATCTCCTGGACTGCCCCCTCCGACAACGGGGGCGCATCCATAACAGGCTACCGCATTCAGATATCCCCCAACGGAACAAGCAACTGGACAAATCTGGTGGCAAACAAAGCAGGAACGAGCCATTCTCACATGAATCTTGATCCAGGCACGACACGTCACTACCGGGTCTATGCCATCAATTCTGTAGGAGAGAGCACATCCGCTTCCAGTGTCGCCAGCGCAACCACAGAGGCTGCATCGGCACCAGATGCCCCTACCGGACTAAGTGCCGATGCTTCGGGACGTACCCAGATTGATCTTTCCTGGACTGCCCCCTCCAATGACGGGGGTGCGTCCATAACAGGCTATCGCATTGAGGTATCTCCCAATGGAACAAATAACTGGACGGACCTAGTGGCAAACAAAACAGGAACGAGCCATCCTCACATGAATCTTGATCCAGGCACGACACGTCACTACCGGATCTATGCCATCAATTCTGTAGGAGAGAGCGCCTCCGCTTCCAATGTCGCCAACGCAACCACAGAGGCTGCATCGGCACCAGATGCCCCCACCGGGCTAAGCGCAACCGCTTTGGGACGTACCCAGATTGATCTTTCCTGGACTGCCCCCACCAATAACGGGGGCGCATCCATAACAGGCTACCGCATTCAGGTATCCCCCAATGCAGGAACTATCTGGACGAACCGGGCAGATGTTGCAGGGAGTTCAACGACAACCTACGCTCACACGGGCCTCACACCAGGGACGACACTTCACTACCGTGTTTTGGCGATTAATTCTGTGGGGCCGAGTAATCCCTCCAATGTGGTTAGTGTTACGGTCGGTGCAATGACAGTACCGAATGCACCGACCGGATTAACTGCAATCGCAGATGGGCGCACCCGGATCAATCTTTCCTGGACTGCCCCTGTTGATAACGGCGGATCAGCCATTAATGGGTACCGCATTCAGATTTCTGCCGATGCAGGGACCAACTGGTCAGACCTGGTGGCAAATACGGACAATGCAGGCACGGCCTATGTGCACACGGGGCTTGAGCCAGGCACAACGCGTCATTACCGCGTCTATGCAATCAATTCTGTTGGGGAGAGCGACCCATCCAATATAGTTAATGCAACAACTGCATTCACGGTACCTCCAGGAGCGCCCGCAAATTTGCAGGCACAGGCTTCAGGGCACACCGCAATCAGTCTCTCCTGGACGGCTCCCTCCGATGATGGCGGAGCCACAATTACAGGATATCAAATTGAACTGTCCACCGATGCAGGCACAAACTGGTCCGATCTGGTGACGAATACGGGGACCACATCAACGACCTATACCCACACCGGACTTCTGCCCGCAACGACCTATCATTACCGCATCTCTGCCATCAATGCTGCCGGTACGGGCAATCCCTCCAATATAGACAATGCGACAATCGATGCGGCATCGGTACCGGATGCACCCACGGGATTGACTGCAACCGCCTCGGGATCCACTCAGATTCATCTTTCCTGGACTGCTCCCTCGAATGACGGCGGGGCCTCGATTACAGGATATCAAATTGAACTGTCCACTGATGCAGGTGCAAACTGGTCCGATCTGGTGGCGAATACAGAGAGCAGTGCAACGACCTATACGCATTCCGGACTTCCCGAAAGCGCAACGCGCCATTACCGCGTCTATGCCATCAATTCCATTGGAGAGAGTGATCCTTCCAATGTGGCCAATGCAACCACGGGGGCTGCAATAACCCGGCCCGATGCCCCTGCAGAATTAACCGCAACGGCTTCAGGACGTACCCAGATTCATCTTTCCTGGACGGCTCCCGCGAACAATGGTGGAACGGCCATCATGGGATATCGCATCGAGATATCTGCCGATGCAGGTTCAAACTGGTCAAATCTGGCGGCGAACACCGAAAGCAGTGCAACGACCTATACCCACACAGGGCTTCCCGAAAGCGCAACACGCCATTACCGCGTCTATGCCATCAATTCCGTTGGCGAAAGTTCAGATCCATCCAATGTGGCCAATGCGACCACAGATGCGCTATCGGTTCCCGATGCCCCCACAAAACTCACTGCTTCAGTTTCGGGAGAAACCGAAATCAATCTTTCCTGGACAGCCCCGGTGGATGACGGCGGAGCCGCCATCAGCGGGTATCAGATTGAGGGGTCTGCGGATGCAGGAGAGACTTGGGCCGATTTGGTCGCAGACACAGAAAGTGCCGCTACAACCTATACCCACACCGGCCTGCAACCCGGATCAACCCATCATTATCGCATTCGAGCCATCAACTCGGTTGGCACAGGTGATCCATCCAATGTGGCCCATGCCACCACCGTAATTCTCGTGAGCGCACCTGGCGTGCCGGTGAATGTAGAAGCACAGGCGGATGGACAAGATGCGATTAACCTGTCCTGGTCCGCTCCGCTGGAGGACGGCGGATCCGCTGTCACCGGCTATCAGGTTGAGGTATCCGAGGATGCCGGGGCAATCTGGCAGAAACTGGCGGAGGATGTCACCGCCACCAGTTATCGTCATGCACAACTGCCCCCTGGATCTACACGCCATTACCGGATCTTAGCGAGGAATGCGGTTGGGCTCAGCACGCCCTCCATGGTCGTTACCGCGACGACAGATGAAGACAAAAGAACCTCCATAGCACCTTTAGGGGAAGAAGTTCCTACAGACTTTTCGCTGGAACAGAATTATCCAAACCCATTCAACCCATCCACCGCGATTGAATTTTCGCTGACCCGGACGGGGCAGGTTACACTCACCGTGTATGATCTGCTGGGGCAGAAAGTGCAGACACTGCTGGACGGTGTGCAGCCTGCCGGTCGCCATAGCGTGCTGTTTTCCGGGGCGGGCCTCGCCAGTGACACGTATCTTTATGTTCTGCAAACCCAGCAGCAGAGAGCCGTCAAGATGATGACGCTGCTGAAATAATTGTCTCTACGGCGGATTCCCAGAATTTGGCCTATGCGCAAAATGTGCCGGATGATCAAGTTTTTGACTTCTCGGCTCTTGATGCAGGAGATGTTCATCACAACCTAGGTTCACAATTGATTATGACCGCGAAAACACGGATCCCTCCTGATATCCCGTTTTCGGGCTTTTTTGAGGAACCGTGAATGCGTTCAGGTTATAAAAGGTCGCAGGGGATACTTCAGCCCATCTTCACGGCTTGACCCGTATCAGTAAATTCTTGGGATAAATTGTGAGGATGGGGTATGGTCGTTAGACACGTACACAAACGCGGAATCAAACCGGCCTGAATCCGCTTTTCCTGAGGATGAACCGGCTAAGGCTTTCGACGCTTCTATGCCTGCATTTGACCAAAATCAACAGTATAAACTAGCACAGCGGCTCAAACTTGAAGCTGCACGACTAGGCTTTGATGCCTGCGGAATTGCAAAAGCACAGCAGTTGGATGAGCAAGCAAAACGCCTCGAAACCTGGCTGGCAAACGGACAACATGCATCTATGGGCTATATGGCCCGGAACTTTGAAAAGCGAATTGACCCCCGAAAACTGGTTCCCGGCGCAAAGCGGGTTGTAACGGTGTTATACAGTTACTGGCAGGGAGAGCAGCACGCAAAAGGTGCGGGTAAAATCAGCCGCTATGCATGGGGAGATGACTACCATCAGGTTATGAAAGAACGCCTTTACTGTCTGTACTCCTGGCTGGAAGGCAAAGTAAAAACCATCTCTGGCCGCGCATTTGTTGATTCCGCTCCCGTAATGGATAAAGTCTGGGCCCAGCGCAGCGGTCTGGGATGGATTGCAAAAAACACCAACCTGATCAATCCCCATATCGGGTCCTGGTTTTTTATCGGAACGCTTATCATAGATGTTCCGCTTACCTGTGATGATCCCGCCACGTATGATCATTGTGGATCCTGTACCCGGTGCATAGATGCATGCCCTACCGATGCGATCTACCGGCCCTACGCAGTAGACGCAAACCGCTGCATCTCATACTGGACCATTGAACACCGAGGAGATTCATTCCCCAGCGAGATCATGTCAGGACAAGAAGACTGGATTTTTGGGTGTGATATTTGCCAGGATGTATGTCCCTGGAACAAATTCAGCCGACAAACAACCGAACCACGATTCCTGCCTCGCGAAGGAGTCCAGAATACAACACTGGATGATTGGGAGGAACTTGATATAGAAGCCTTCCGAAAACGCTTCCGAGGAAGCGCGGTAAAACGGGCAAAGTACGAAGGGTTTAAGCGCAATGTACGGGCCGCTAAAAAATCCCGTACCCTTCCTGAAGATTAGGCAGCGCCAAAAGGTACACGATACAACGTTTTTTCTCTCATTAAAGTTAATTTGGGGACTTACAACTCATTCTGTAGCGAATAAGTCTCTTTGGGGTTTCATTGCCTGCTGACCGGCTGCAGGCTTGCGCTCTGCAACCACAGGCCAACCCTAGGCTCCACAACCCATTCGGCACAATTCATGCCAGGATCCATCCCCGACACCCTAAATTTACGAACGCATTCGTGTCCGCATTCGCCTAGTACCCACATGCTAGACATAGAAATTCGGACTGTATTTGCCGATTCTTTGCGTTCACGCAGGAACACTTACTACACGTCTGTAGTGCGTAATATGGGGGTACCTTAATCACCACGCATCGCTCCCGCAGGAACTGCTCCAGTATCGCCCATCCTGTTCCCAGTATGGAGTGGTTCAGTTCTGCCTTCTGGTTTACCATTTTACCCGGCTTCTCCACTGTCCCCTTCGCGCTTGCGGTTATATCCTTGGTTTCCAGGTCTTCCAGAATAACAGGCGTAGAGATTTCGGTGAGTGATCTGGCAATGTGACGCAATCATTCCTGCGAATGTTTGCAATTGTCGTTAGACAAATGCTGGAAGACGATCCTAAATCACATCCGAACCAACAAGTCTGGGCTCAAAGCGGATGCCGTCTGGATGACCAGACCATATCAAACCGGAATCAAAATCAGACAGTAGCAGATGGATTCAATCTGATTTACAATGAATTCTGTCCCCCGTGGAATTATACCATCAATCCAGAAACTCATCGGCCGCCAATATGCCCACATTAGAAACCTGTCTCACTGAACTGGAAAAGAAAGGCGAAACGTCAGCACCGTGACAAAGTAGAATGAAAGTGCCGGGGGAGCATCCAATGAAACCAAGATGGGTAATCTATTCTTTGGTGAGCCCTTAGGGCAGTATTAACATTAGATCCGGTATGCTCCGAGTAATTCTGTATCATCTTGAATCAGTACGACCGGACACCTTTGTCAGAAATAGAATAAATGCCGGCTCTCCGAACCAGATGTTTAGGGCATAGTGCCTTTACCGGTATACCGGTTTATTATAATTCCATGGATCTCTAATCTGATGTTTTTAAGAGAAAAAATTGTTCTGAACCTGTTGAATCGCCTACATCAACCCGTATCCAAGACCGTATTCGTCAAGCTTGTATTCCTTCTACGACACGAAACTTCGCTGATGAATATGTCCAGTTTTTACGACTTCGTTCCGTACAAATATGGCCCGTTTTCTTTCACCTTATACCGCGAACTGGATCGGCTGATAAGTAATGGATATGTTAGAGAGTTTGAGGGTAAATTGGCACCATTGCCATTAGTTGCTTCTACGGGACCCTTGGCATCCATAGGTAAAACCGCTGTGCACCATGTCGTCGGAAATTATGGAAACACCAGTATAGAGGCAATTTTGGAAGATGTTTACAGGCGGTATCCCTGGTATGCACTCAATAGTGAATTACCCCAGCGACGTTTTGCATCCATAGAACATCCTTTGATAGCACCGCCTGCTGTATACACATCGGGATATGAGGGAATGTCAGTGGAGGCATTCTTCAACCGGTTGCTTAAGCAGGGAATTCGTTTGCTTATTGATGTAAGAGCCAATCCGGTTTCGCGTAAATACGGGTTCGCAGGCTCCCGCCTGCGCCAATTTTGTGAACGACTAGGACTCTCATACCGGCATGAGCCCGGCGTGGGGATACCGCGAGGGGCAAGGTCCGAACTTAATGATTTAGCCTCGTACCGCCGTCTTTTTCGTCACTATGAGGAGGCTATTCTCTCTTTGCAACTTGAGAAAATAGCCGAATTGGGTGGGATAATGTCTGAAACTCCGTCTGTTCTCGTATGCTTTGAAAAAGATGTTGAGCGATGTCACCGGGGATGTCTGGCACCTTACATTGCACGCGAATCCGGTCTAAAAGTAATTCATCTATGACCCAATCTACTCCTGAGCAACGAAACCTTCGAGTTCTAATCACTGTGAAGACGTACCCGATTCCCTCTTCAAAGTATGACGAACTGGTCTGCACTGCCGGAGTGACTGAGGCAGGCGACTTTGTACGCCTCTATCCGATTAATTTTCTAGATTTACCATACGATAAGCAGTACAAAAATACCAGTGGCTCAAGGTGACAGCTTCCAAAAATACTGGGCGCGACACACGGAAAGAGAGCTATCGACCGGTTAGCGAATCAATCCGTACCCTTGGAGATCCCATAAAACCAAATCCCGGTAACTGGCGCAATCGAAGCCAGTATGTACTGCAAAACAAGGCAAAGTCTATGGAGGATCTCCGGGAACGTCAGGAATCTGACCAGACATCCCTTGGAATCTTCAAGCCCAGGAATATTCGTGATCTGGTCATCCAGCCCGATAGTTCAGACTGGAATCCAAAATTTCTCGCTGCCCTCAGGCAGCAAAGAATATGGGAGGATCGTACGAACAGCCTGGTGCCACCACGTAAGGTACCCTTCAAATTTATGTATAGGTTCCAGTGCAATGATGAAAATTGCAATGGACACGAGATGAGCATTATTGATTGGGAAGTCGCAGCCCTGTTTTGGAGGATGGCGGATCAAGGGAGAACCCCCGAGAGTGCTGCAGAAGAAGTGAAACGGAAATTCTTGGAAGATCTTTGCGGAGATGACAAGGATACTCATTTCTTCGTGGGGACGACTCTCAATTATCCCAAGAGTTGGATTATCCTTGGAGTCTATTACCCCAAAGTCGAACCCCCCAGCCTTTTTGATGAAATCCTGTAGCCTCTCTGTTGAATTCTTGGTGGCTAATGTGGGATTAGTGATCATTCTCTCCTGATTGATCACCTTGGACTACTTGTATTATGCAACAAGTAGAACTATGGCCGGGATCAATGAGCCGCAAACGTCCTCGGGAGATGTGGAACCAGATCGGGTTCGTCGACCGGGAGGAGGGCGTATTCCGTTGGAAAAAATCCCCGTGTGGTGAATGAGTTCCTTGAACTGATCCGACCGGAGACGGCGGGTGATCCAATGGGAGGCCTGCTTTGGATCCGCCGCTCGCTGGTAAAGCTGGTCGGAGCCTGAACTGAACATGGGTTCAAAGTCAGTCCACCCCCCCCTGTCCGATGCCTTTCAACTACAGGTCACCGTCATCCATTATCCCGCCGGCGCACGTAAATGGAATCCCGTTGAACACATCTTCTTCGGTGTAATCAGCTGCAACCGGGCGGGCCGGCCACTGGAGTGCCGGAAGGCGATCCTAAACTACACTCGAACCAACAACAGCAAGTCTGGACTCAAAACGGATGCCGTTCGGGTGGATACGTAGAATGAAAATGTCGGGGAGCATCCAATGAAACCAAAATGGGTAATTTATTCTTTGGTGAGCCCTTAGATCCTGACCGGAGATGTCAGCCGGGATCTACATCCGCCCCTTCACTCACGGAATTGTAGTCGGGGCGCATCAGCGGAAACAGGATTACATCACGGATACTCCTCTGATTGGTCATCAACATCGCCAGTCGATCAATTCCCACCCCTAATCCAGCATTCGGAGGCATGCCGTATTCCATTGCCCGGAGGTAATCATGGTCCATTTGCATCGCCTCAAGGTCGCCATCTTTTCGAAGATGAAGCTGATCCTCAAAACGCCTGCGCTGATCATCCGGGTCATTGAGTTCGCTAAACGCATTGCATAACTCTTTCCCGCCTGCAAACATTTCAAATCGCTCAACCAACCCCTCCTTACTGCGATGCCGCTTCGCCAGAGGGCTCAACTCCAGTGGATAGTCCGTAATAAAGGTGGGCTGAATCAGGTCCGGCTCAACCGCTGCCCCAAAAATTTCGTCCAGCAACTTGCCGATCCCCATGGAAGGGGATGTTTCAATATCCAGCGCCCCGGCCACCTCCCGGACCCTTTCAAGGCCCTGCTGATACAGATCATATCCGGTTTTTTTAGCAATCGCTTCAAAGAATGGAATCCTCGGCCACGGCCGCTCAAATGAAATTTTCTTTTCCCCCCACTGCACCCGAGGAGCACCGTGCAAAGTGGTGGCAACCGATGCAATCAACTCCTCCACCAAATCCATCATCCATACGTAATCCTTAAACGCAACATACAACTCCAGCATGGTGAATTCTGGATTATGGAATCGGCTTAACCCCTCATTCCTGAAATCTTTCGCAATCTCATATACGCCGTCAAATCCTCCGGCAATGCACCGTTTTAAGTACAGTTCATCGGCAATCCGCATATAGAGCGGCATATCCAGTGCATTGTGATGCGTCTTGAACGGACGTGCAGATGCGCCCCCGTAGACGGGCTGCAGAGCAGGGGTTTCCACTTCAATGAATCCCTGCTTATCCAGAAACTTCCGTATAGCGGTAATCATTCGGGCACGCTGAACAAACACCTCCCGTACATGCGGATTGACGGTCAGGTCAACATAGCGCTGTCGATACCGAAATTCCTTTTCGGTAACCCCGTCATACACCGTTCCCTCCTGCTCTTTCACAATCGGAAGCGGACGCAATGCCTTCGCCAAAAGTTCAAGCTTTGACGCATGGACGGTAACCTCCCCCATACGCGTTCGAAATACATGCCCCTCAACCCCGATAATATCCCCGATATGAATATGACGTTTGAAAGTCTCATTGTAAAATCCATCCGGCATGTCATCTCTGCGCACATAGACCTGCATCCGACCGGTTGCATCCTGGAGATCAAAAAAGGAGGCCTTTCCCATGATCCGCCGGCTCATCAGGCGACCTGCCATGGAAACGGTCTTCGCGGGAGCGGTTTCGTCAAATCCTTCCAGAACGGACGCAACCTGATCACTTACAGGCCATGCATACGGGTACGGATTGATTCCACCGGCTTCCAGAATCTCCCTGGACTGCCGGCGTACCTGCTCCTGATCGGAAAACTGGCGGGGCGGAGAACTATCTGTCATAATTCGGCAATGCACGAACTTCCATGGTAACATCCACCGTCGGCATATCTCCCATCTCCCTGCTCGGCTGTCCAGGCTGATTCGGAGTCAAAACCCGTGTAATTCGATCCAGCACCTCATATCCCTCAACCAGTTCTCCAAAAACCGTATACATGCCATCCAGCATGGGGGTGCCTCCCTCATTCATGTACATTGCTTTGGCTTCCGCAGAGAACTCAAATGTGGAATCGGGAATCATCTGCTGTGCCCTCGCTTGAAATTGGTCCAGAGATGCCTCAGGATAAATTGTCCCGTGAACAATATAAAACTGACTTCCACTGGATGCCCGCTCCGGGTTCACATTATCCCCTGACCGTGCCGTGGCAAGTGCACCCCGCTTATGATAACGGCCCGGAATGATCTCTGCAGGAATGGTATAGCCGGGGTCTCCCTGTCCATCATTCATGGGATCATCATCCTTTGAATTGGGGTCACCTCCCTGAATCACAAATCCACTAATCACACGGTGGAACTTCGTTCCGTCATAGAACCCCTCGTTGGCAAGCTTCCTGAAGTTGTCTCTGTGCAGCGGTGTATCGTCATAAAGTTCAATCACCATGGTCCCCATTGAGGTGGAGATCTCATAGAAATTCGTCTCGGATGTCCCGCTTACGGGCTGCGTCTGGCAACTGCTGGTACTCATTATAGCAAGTATAGACAGAGTGAAAAAAGAATGTTGTATGAATTTCATGAATTCAGATAATGGTCAAAATAACGGAGAATGCCTGCACGTAACAGCAAATCCTGTTCTGAAGAACTCATGTCTTCCGGTAAATCTTCATGAGGTTCCCAGATCCAGTAACCGTCTGCTTCCTGCCCCACTCTCTCAAAACATCCCAGGCATTCCAAAACACAATAAGTCCCTTCATTAACCAGACGCTGTTTTGAAGCTTTGTCTAAGTCAGGTTTGAACTCCTGTTCTGATTCATGCAGACCCACCAGAAAAAGAATCCCCTCAAGGTCATCTGAGCATCCAAGCGTACCGTCAAGCCACTCGGCAAGTCTCGGCCATGCTTCAGCGACTGCGATCCGATCCGGTTCAAAAATGTGCGTCACGACAGTGCGAATTCTAGAATCCCCGTCAACAAAAACTCACTGCCCTTGTTCCGTGTAACCCTCTTTGATGGTTGCGAGTACCATAGCACTGGCATCAAACACTCAAGTAAATGAACCGAATGCTTCTATTCCTGCTCGCCAGCCTGCTGATTGCTTCTTCCGCAAAAGCCCAATCCTTTGGCGGTGCAATTGCGGTGACCGATCAACACATCTTTATCGGAGAAACCGGAAACCTTGCTTTTCCGGGCGAAGTGTATATCTATACTGTTGCTGATCCTGCAGCGGAGCCGATCATCCTGTCAGTGAACCAGGAACTGGAACGGTTCGGGCGAACCATCGCAGCACATGGTGAGACCTTGTTCGTCGGAGCGATTGAAGCAGATGAAGAACGGGGTGCCGTCTATGTATTTCGCTACCACGACAGCTGGAAACAGATTGCGCGGCTTACTGCATCCGATGCGGCCCCGGGAGATCAATTCGGACTATCCATCGCACTGGAAGGGAAATACATTCTGGTTGGTGCACCCGGCCGTATGGAATCCGCCGGAGCCGTCTATGTGATCACCGAAAACGCTGACGGCTCCTTCACAGAAACCGCCATCCTGACCGCAATGGATGCCGCCTCCGGAGACAGACTGGGAACTGCTCTTGACCTTGAAAATCATCTGACCATCGTTGGTGCCCCGGCAAAATCTGCAAATCAGGGGGCTGCCTACGCGTTCATGTACAGATCAGAAGGCTGGGCCCAAGTCGGCAAATTAGCCCCAGACTTCCTGACGGAAGGAAGCAGGATGGGGGCCTCCGTAATGATCCATCAAGGACGCGTGTATTCCGGGGCACCCCGGCACGAAAGAGGCCAGGGGATTGTTCTGGAATATGAATGGGACTCCGAGTCCGCCCAACTCCGCCTGCGCAACCAACTGCAATCCTTTGATCAACAACCCTCTGCCCAGTTCGGGGCTGCCCTGACAGCCGGCGGCAGTGAAGTCTGGATCGGCGCGAATCGCAGCAATCGGGGCAGAGGGATGGTTCATCGATTCATCGCCGATGAAAATGGCTGGGCCGGCATCATGAAACTGCTGCCGGATGAATCCATCGGTCGCGCGGCATTTGGAAGCAGTATGGCGGTTCACAAAGACGTTGCTGTGATCGGGGCGGTGCGGATGGATTCCAGAGCAGGTGGAGCCGTCCTCATGAAAAGAGACGCAAATGGCAACTGGAAAACCGAAGCCACTCTGATCAACCAAATGAAGGGACATGACGCAATCACTGGAGGCGAGGTCCGGTGCACCGAAGGGATGGTGTCCAGATGGGCATGCAAGGATGTGGATATGACCGCATTCCTGCCGCTCCCCGAAATGGGAGGAACCCGGGGATCCAGACTTAATGATATCTGGGGCTGGACCGATCCAGTCACATCCCGGGAGTATGCACTAGTCGGACGCAATGATGGTACATCTTTCGTGGATGTCACGGACCCGGAGTACCCGCGCTATGTGGGAGACCTACCGATGACCGACGGCTCCGTTGCAAATGTATGGCGGGACATCAAGGTTTATGCGGATCACGCCTTTGTCGTTGCAGATGGCGCCGGAGAGCATGGGGTACAGATTTTTGACTTAACGCAGTTGCGTGAGGTGGTGGGGAAGCCGGTGACGTTCGAGGAAACCGCACTCTATACCAATATTGCCAGTGCCCATAACATCGTGATCAATGAAGAAACCGGATTCGGTTTTGTCGCCGGTGCCAGCGGAGGCGGTGAGACCTGTGGCGGCGGACTGCACATGCTTGATTTGCGTGACCCCGCCAATGTGACCTTTGCCGGCTGCTTTGCAGACCCGAACACCGGCAGACGCAACACCGGTTACTCACATGATGCGCAATGCGTTGTCTATTCCGGCCCGGATCTGGCCTACAGCGGTCAGGAAATCTGTCTCGGATCCAACGAGACCGCACTCAGCATCGCAGATGTAACCGATAAAGAGAATCCTGTGGTTATTTCCATGGCCGTCTATCCCAAAGTGGCTTATGCACATCAGGGCTGGCTCACCGAGGATCACCGATACTTCTATATGAATGACGAGGGGGATGAGCCGCAGGGATTCGTGGAGGGTACGCGCACGCTGGTCTGGGATGTTTCAGATCTGGATGACCCGGTTCTAGTGAGTGAGTACATCGCCAGCACGCCCGACACAGACCATAACCTCTATATTAAGGGCAATCTGATGTACCAGTCGAATTATGGTGCCGGGCTGCGGATTCTGGATATCACGAACCCTGAAACCCCCGTGGAGATTGGCTTCTTTGAGCCCGGCCCCGGTTCGACATCGTGGAGCAATTATCCTTATTTTAAGAGCGGCACCCTGATTGTTACGAGCGGATCTGAGGGACTTTTCGTACTCAAGAAGCGGAATCTGGACATTTAGGTGGCATCCCTTATCTGCGCCTGAAGCTTTCGTGAGCCTCAATCTCTTTGGCCCTGCAGAGCCGGCATGGAATTCCTGCCGAAGGTATTCCGATTCATGCCGTCCATCAATGTATCGCTCTGGTTTGGAATTTCAGACTCCAACTGGGGGAAGATATTTTATTCCCGTCTGTTACAGTTTCAGGCAGCGAGCCACAAGGAAGAGAGTCTGAGCAAATACCCCATATCCATAGCTAAAGCAAATATCGCCTCTGCTTTTCCCTCGCTAAACACATCCCGCAGATATGCAATGACTAACCATTTCCCGTCAATCCCCCTGTCCGGCGCACCATTTGTCCATGGACGAGGCCACAGGACATCCAGTGTGATGTCTACGACCTTCCAATCCTGCCCTTCCGCCAGTTGCTCACATTTATAGAGCAGCGCACTCTTCCCTGCGTCAGACACACACCGCCTGGATCAGAAATGTGGTCCTTTTCCGGGATCATTCTCCGCTCTCTTCATGCGCCGCTGGAAACTATCCAGTATTCCCTTCCGGCCGTGAAAGTACTTGGCTTCGCCCTGGTCTTCAATGCTGGGGGATCTGCGATCTGAATCACTCATTGAGATATAGCGGCATCTATCGTCAGAACAGGAAATGATTACGCGAACAATTTATTTCCAGGCCCAATGTGGGAAAGGGCAACGGGAGAGAGAGCGGCAGAGTGACTATCGCTCTATGTTACGGTCAGAATCGGGGCCATGGCCAACAGGGAATTCTCCCGGGGTTACGTCTAAGGGGTTATCCGGCGGGGGATTCGGGCCACTAGGGATTAGTGGAGCGGATCCCGCGCAATATAGTAACTGTCTATGAACCAGCGGCGCATGGACGGGATCGGGATCGCATAGCGCCCGTTCCGGTGGTCTAGTACGCCCTTTCCAAGCGCACGCTTGAAGACGGTGTCCGCCTGCTCCTTGCCGACCGCCTTCACAAGGGGTTCCATAATTGCTTTCCTGGTCTGTGTTTGATCCTCACGTGCATTTGCAAAGGCTTCGGCAATGGCCGCACGGTGATCCTCGTCCAGTCCCTTTGCTCTGGACTCATAAAATTTTGCTCGTTTCATCTCCCCCGCTTTGAGCACCGCCTGCAGTCCCTGCGGAGTCATCGATCTCTTATCTTTCCGCACCTGGAGGGCAGCGACCTGCGCATAGGAGGCTACATGCTGCGGCCAGCCATGCGTCTTCTGCATAATCGCATCAATCCAGGGCGTGGGATCCCCCTTCGCCCGCCCATCCTTCTTGAGCCAGTCCTTGATCACCTCCCGTTCCGCTTCCGGTTTTAACGGGCCCAACTCTACATAGCAGTTGTCCTTGAATCTGGACACGCCCATGCCTTCAAATGCATCCGCCGTTGCACTCAAGCCGGCGACGGCTAACATCACGGAGCGTCCAGTCCGCCCGTTGTGGATTGCGTTCAGCAGAGCCTTCGCATGGATAAACGGAAGCCCGGTCCCCACCGTAAGGTCGTTCATTAACTGCGCTTCATCCAACAGTAGAACTAGCCCTCTTTTCCCCTTTTCGATGACACCCAGAGGAGTTTTTGCCGCCCTTCCAAGGTCAATTTCCGCCTTGAATACACCAACATCTACGCTAGCCGATCCATGTGTGAGCCACCTTCGCCAGCGCATCCATGACGTATCAATAGACTCGTGAAGCACCTCTGGATCTAGAAGTTTATGCGGATCCACCTCTGCGACTGCAAATCCCTCAATTGCGGCTAAGCGTGCACATTCGTGGAGCAGCGCACTCTTGCCCGCGCCGGGGGCCGCCTGAATCAGGAAGGTGGTTCCTTTTTGGGGCTCCTTCTCCGTCCACTTCAGGCGGTGCTGAAAACTATCCAGTATTCCCGTCCGTCCGTGGAAATACTTGGCCTCGCCCCGGTCTTCTATATCCGGGTTTAGGTCTACGAAGTCACTCATTGAGGTGTAGTGGCATCTATCGTCAGGACAAGGAATGATTTCGGGGGCAGTTTGTTCCAAAGGAAAAGGAAGGACAGATACGAGGAAGTCTATTGATCGTGCATAGACTTCCGTTTTCTGCCCCGAAGATGCCAAAAAAATCTGGCTAAATTTGGATATGGAATGTTTTTTATACATTGCAATAGTGTCCGTTTTAGGACAATTTTTTCTCACAAATCCCCATTAAAATGCAAAAACTTTAAATTTCGTCTGTGCAGGTGCATTTCTTGTTCTCGGGATTGTCCTTTCTGCAAACCCCGCCAGTTCCGGCCCTCAGGTTACCGTCACCTGCAGTACTGGGGAGTGTACAAGTTCCGTTACAACCCCTGAAGAATAATGGTCAATGAAGATTGCTTGCAGTGATGATACTTGGAACGGTGGAGGAAGCGGAACTGGGGAGGCAGTTTATGCGGTCTCTCCGTCACGCTTGACTAAAGTAGAATGCTCATTGAGCATCTCTTCCTACGGTGAATCGGATGTGATGAAATTCGTTTCTCCTTCATCGGCCAGAGGGGGGTACGCAAGAGTGTGGTTTCTTCTGCTCCCCCTTATGGCCTGTCAAACGGAGATACGCCCCTGACGAGAGTTGAGGATTCACCGATCATTGGCCACCTGCTGATTTCTGCCCCTCATTTTGTAGTCGATACGGATATTGAACCGGAAAAAGGGGCTGCTAAAACTCTCATTGAAATTCTCCGCGGGAAACTGTACCCCGCCCCCGGCACATCATACTGCAAGCCTCACGCCAAGCCCCGGTTCGTCCAGAAGATGCAAAGATCCGTCTTGCAATATAAATCCACCCAAAGCTGCATCTCTGGAAAGATCAAAACTTCCATCCAGGTCCAGATAACATGTCTTCGGACATGCATAAGCCGTATGCAGGGCGGCAGCAATACTGATTACGCTCTCGTCCATGCAACCCCACATCAAATCAATCCCGGACAATCCTGCCAGATCTGCAAGATCCAAAGCACCCGTGATCCCGCCGCATTTCATGAGCTTGATATTCCAGATCCCGAATGGCGGGTTCACTGCCAACTGAAGAGCATCCATCGGGTCATGTAAACTTTCATCCGCCGCCATGAGGCGCTGCGCATCTCTGGACAGTTTGAGCATATCCGCTTCCTTCCCTCTGGATAAAGGCTGCTCAATCAATTCCAGATCCAGCGCCTGTGCCTTATAGAAAAGATCCCGGGTCTGTTCAATCGTATACCCCTGATTCGCATCAACACGGATTCGAACCCCCTCCGGGTAAGCCTGTCGCAGAGCCCGCAGACGCTCAAGATCCTCCCCGTAATCCAGTCCAAGCTTCACCTTCAGGCATTTGAATCCATGTGCGAGATACTCCTTTGCCTCCTCCAGCGTTTCTTCCAGAGGGAGAATTCCAATCGTGATTGAGGTAGGAAGCGGCTTCCTCAATCGCCCCAGCATGGCAGCCACCGAAACTCCCATACTCCGGCCGAAAAGATCATAGAGGGCCATATCCAGTGCGGCCATTGCAGAAGGATATTGCGGGCACGCTAAGCGCAGCTGCCTTGCTAATCCCCGAAGCAGCCTTGGATCCTGACCCTTCAGAATATCATGGGCCGCCGCATCCATTGCTCCAAGGCAATCCTCCGCATTTTCGGAAGTGACTGCTGTCGGTGCCGCACAGCCCAGCCCCAGTGCTCCGTCACTGCCTTCCAGTCGGACAAAATGCAGATCAACCGTACTGACCTCACGCGTCGCAATCACATAGGGACGGGTCAGAGGCAGGCGCTCAGTCCAAATTTCTACACTGCTAATCGTCATGAGGACAGTTTTTGCCGGATAATACTCACCAATCGCCGGACTCCTTCCTGCAGAGGCCGCACCACGGGGATCCCGTGCTCCGCCTCCAGTTCTGCGGCAACCTGCAAGGACTGTGTATCCTCCATCCCGCGTGTAAACAGCGTAATCCCCCATACCTCTGATCCCAAAAGGCGGATGAGCTCAAGTTCCTCTGCCAGTGGAGGAATCCGGCAGTCAAGGTCCTCAAAACCTTCAAAATGAACACGCTTCGGCGCATGTTGCAGGATCACCCCGGCCGCCTGGGCCGAACAGATGAGTTCCGGGCCGGCCGGGCCGGCCGGATTCCGCAAAGCCGACTGCCCTTCCAGAAGAATAACCTCCGGACTCTCCCCCCGGTAGCAATCCACAATGGCACGCTCCAGTTCCCCCGACACAAAGTCATTCAGGGTTGCATCAAAAATAAATCCGTACTTCATTCCCTGCAGCCAGCCCGTCTGTCCCGTATAGATCACCTCGGAACGTATGCCCTGCGAACGAAGCCCCTTACGCACCATCATTGCGGTCGTCCGCTTGCCAATTGCACAGTCCATCCCAAGAACAGCAACGCGCGGGACAGGCACAGAAAGAATTTTACCGGACCAGAACTGCAACTCGGAGGTCGGGCGGGGCTTGCGCAGATCAATAATTCTCCCCTTTGCCGCGCGTACCAGCTCCTCGTCATCCGAAAGTAACTGATGGAGTCCGTTCACCAGCTGCAGGCCCGCCGAAGCGGCGGTCAAGAGATCGGCGCGCAGAGAATCCGGCAGCACCCCGCCAACGGTCGCAACCCCAATGATGCAGTGCGTTGGACTCCGATGCTCCAATGCCTCTGCAACCGAACCATAAAAGGGGATTCCGCATTCATTGCCGTCCAGTATATAGCCCGCATCCTGACCCGCATAGTCCGAATCCACCACCCCTGCAATCTCATACCGGCTGGGGCCACGCAGCAGGCCATGTGTCGTTTTTGCGAAAACGCTATCAAACAGTCCGTTCGCAAGTATAAGTGCACTTTCGTTCATAAACTTTCTAAGTCAATCGGTAGCATCTACCGTAATCATCATGGATTTTGTCCCTAACGAAGCAAGTGCCTACTTGCATCTCTGTGACTTAACTTCGCTATCTGGACTACAAAAATAAAACATGATCCCCAAACCCGTACGTATTTTTACCAGTACCCCGTCCCTGCCCCCTGCGCTTGAGAGGCTGCAGGAGTTGGCCTGCAATGTCCGCTGGGCCTGGGATGAAGACACCGTTTCTCTCTTTCAAAGGCTTGACGCAGACCTTTGGGAAAATTCCGGCCATAACCCGGTGCGGATGCTGGCCGAGGTCTCCGTGACCCGGCTGGAAGAACTCGCAAAGGATGAAGGCTTCGTTGCCCATCTGAACGAAGTGTGTGCATCCTTTGACACCTACATGAGGGCGAACTCAACCTGGTACTCCCGCACGCATGCCTCCGAAGGATTACTGGCGGCCTACTTTTCCGCCGAGTTCGGAATTACCGAATGTCTTTCCATTTTTGCCGGAGGACTGGGGGTTCTGGCCGGAGATCACCTTAAGAGTGCAAGTGATCTCGGAGTCCCAATCGCTGGCGTTGGCCTCATGTACCAGCAGGGATACTTCAGTCAGTACCTTGATGCAGACGGCTGGCAGAAAGAATCCTACGTTGAAAATGATTTTGCCAGCCTTCCATTGATCCTCGAGCGGGGAGAACACGGGATGCCCCTGCAGGTGGATGTCGAAATCGGCAATCGCACGGTATATGCCCGGATCTGGCGGCTGCAAGTGGGACGTGTTCCCCTGTATTTACTGGATACCAACTTCAATGCCAATGAACATGAAGAAGATCGGAATTTGACCGACTATCTCTACGGCGGAGGAAACGAACTCCGTATCCGGCAGGAAATTATTCTGGGGATTGGCGGCTACCGCGCCCTGCAACTGCTAGGACTCAAGCCGCAGGTCTATCACCTGAACGAAGGACACTCGGCATTCCTGACACTGGATCGCACCCGGCAGTTGATGCAGGAACATGACCTGTCCTTCCATGAAGCCCGAATTGCAACCGCCGCAAGTATCGTCTTTACGACCCATACTCCGGTTGAAGCCGGTCATGACCGCTTTTCACCGGAATTAATGGATCGCTATCTGGTATCCTATGCAAAAAAATCGCTGGGCCTCGGGCGCCGGGAATTTTTGGCACTTGGGCGGGAGCATGCAGGCAGTGAGCAGGAACGGTTTGGCATGACGAAGCTTGCCCTGCGTATGAGCAGCGCCTGTAACGGGGTCGCCCGGCTGCATGGAGAGGTGAGCCGCGCAATGTGGCAGAATCTCTGGCCCTCCGTCCCCGAAAATGAAGTGCCGATCAGCCATGTAACCAACGGCATTCATATTTCTTCCTGGATTTCAAGCTCGCTCAAGCGACACGTTGACCGCTATGTCGGTCCGCGATGGAGGGAAGAAGCCATCGGAGCATCCCAATGGATGCACGCAGAACAAATCCCCGATGATGAGCTCTGGCAGACACATTTGATCTATAAAGAACACTTAATCTTGCAGGCCAGACGATCATTACACTCCCGGCTGGTTCGGCTGGAAGCACCGGCAAAGGTGATCGCTCACGCAAAAAAAGTGCTCAACCCTCATGCACTGACCATTGGATTTGCACGCCGATTCGCCACCTACAAGCGTGCAACGCTCCTGTTTCGGAACCTGAAACGACTGACCCGGATCCTGACCAACCCCGACCACCCGGTGCAGATCATCTTTGCGGGGAAGGCACATCCCCGTGATCAGCCTGGAAAAGAACTGATCCAGAAAATTGTCACAGCATCCAATACCGAAGCCCTGCGCAACCATGTCGTTTTTCTTGAAGATTATGACATGGCCATTGCACGTGATCTGGTACAGGGCGTAGACCTGTGGCTGAATACACCTCGACGCCCAAGAGAGGCAAGCGGCACCAGCGGCATGAAAGCCGCTGCCAATGGGGGCCTCAATCTCAGTATCCTGGATGGATGGTGGGACGAAGGATACGATCCGGCCATCGGCTGGGCGATTGGCAGTGGCGAAATCATGGAAAACCACGCCTATCAGGATGAGCGGGAGGCAGAGCAGCTCTACAATCAACTAGAGCAGGAAATTGTGCCACTCTTCTATGAGCGCTCCTCGGAAGGGCTGCCTCTTGAATGGATTGCCCGAATGAAGCGCTCCATTGCAACGCACAGCAGTTTCTTCAATACCCATCGCATGGTGCAGGAGTATACCGAAAAAACCTACCTGACCGCCGCGGCGCGTGCAAACGCGATCTGCGACAAGGACATGCAGGAGGCCCGGACAATCTCCGCACAGCAGCAAAAAGTGCAGACAGCATGGCATAATGTTCGTGTCCGCGTTGACGAACACGCCCCGCAAGGCCATCTCCAGGTCGGAGTCCCCTTTACGGTGAAGGCCAATGTAACCCTGGGATCTTTGTCACCAGATGATGTGGATGTACAGTTGTATCTGGGGCGGATTGCCCAGAAAGGGGAGATCGTAGACGCAGTCATCACCCCCATGAAACGGGTCAAGTCCACCGATCCGGGCAGTGCTGCATACCTCTATCAGGCAAAAGATGTGACCTGCACCAAGAGCGGATCCGTCGGATACACGGTACGCATTCTCCCAAAACGTGAGAGCCAGACACTGTTGCAATCGTCCCGTCTGATGACCTGGGCTCAGTGAATGTCCGCTTCCTTCAGCAAAACCAGGGACATCCAGCCGGGATCCTCAAAGACGGACTCAGGCAGTTGATCATACACTCCGAGATTCGTAATTGTGCGGATATTGGACGCATCTTCCACGCTGATCCGGGTGTCGGCAAGCATAATACCGCCGTAGTTGTTATATCCCTCCCAGGTTCTGGTAAAGTTCGGCATATCCGAGTCGGCATCGGCATAGTAGGACCACTGAGCAACCAGATTCTGCTCCTGATCCACGAATACGTCATACCCGTTGTCGGGGGTGAATCCCACCCCGTCAAATCGGAGGGTTAACACATGTGCAAGACGACCATTGTCCATCCTCTCTTCACCTTTGTACCCTAACGTGACCCCCGAGTCTTTCAACTTAAACGGCATCAGCAGCCAGTAGCCTGCATTAACCCAGTCCCGGTAGGCCCCCGTCAACAGTTCATCTGCCGGGATGACGGCATGGCCATCCCTGAAAGCCTGCCCTTCCATAGTCTGGATATTCATGAGCACAACCGTACTGTCTCCTCCCTGCCACCGAAACCATCCCGTCCACTTATCCCAGACATGATCTTCTCCAAAGAGTGTCCAACTCAGATAGCGGGTTTGATCCCACGCAGCGCGGCCGCCCATGCTCATCATCACCTGATCGGCAATTTCTATCGCTTTCGGATCCGATGCATCCATGTTGAATCCCTCCATTGGAGGATTTGCATTTTCCTGCGCAAATGCCAGCCCAGGTACGAGTAAGAGCAGAATTAAGTATTTCATAGAGTATGTGTATTCAGATGAATCTGCCCATCTGGCAGGTCTCATTTTTTGGAGCGATTTTTACGTCTGGTCTGGGCTGGAATGAGTACGTTTCGTGAATGTTTCATGGCCTGGAATCTTCGGATTCCATGACCGGTTTTCGCATGGAATCTCCGTTGAGTTCGGTGCAACAGGCGGGCGGAACAAGTCAATCCAGGATGGCATCGGCAATCGTGGGATTGACCATGCACTGATGCCAAGGTTCAACGGGCAGTTGACGGGTTGCAATGGTCGAACGTTTCTGGATTCGGTCATCCAGGATCTGTAAGAGATCTCTTGCCAGGTTTGATCCAGCGTGGTGAGGCCGAAGTCATCAAGCACCAGAACATCCAGTTTTTGGAGTGCACGCAGGATTTTCGGATACCGTCCAGCCCCACGGGCAACCATGAGTTCTTCCAGGAGCCGGGGAAATCGGTGATCGCCCGCATGGAAGCCTTCCTGACCGGCTTTATGGCAGAGTGCACAGACCAGGTAACTTTTTCCCCCGCAAATTTGTGAATGGATCCTCACCTATCTGCCGAAGCAATCAATTTGTCCCCTGATGGAGAACCTTACATGACATCGTGAGAAGAAGTTGTGCAGTTAGACATCCGGATGGGTTGATTTCTCTGGAAGCTGTCAAAATAAGTCTCCGCCTGCGTATGCACTGCCGCATTATCTTTTCGCGTTTGATGGCTCGCCATTGAAACGAGAGCACGTTCCGAATGGTCTGCCAGATCCGGATGATTTCCTGCTGTCGCAAGTAAGATCAATCGAAGCAATCGCCCGGTTTCAGGCGGAGCGCCTGAATATAGGTCGTCAATTCGTCTGCTCCCGGGAATCCGCGCTCACGGGGCGATGGCTTCTCCCACTCCGCGTGACTAGCATCCATTTCGATTACACCGTCGGGGTGGAACGTCAAAAAGGTGTACAGAGCACGCGTGTAGGGTGCCATGCGCCCGTATTGCTCCCCCACCCAGTAGTAGGAAGCGCTGTTGATCCAGACATAATGGATACCGCCTTTACAGGAATACCGGT
The DNA here is from genome assembly GCA_022822185.1 of Rhodothermales bacterium. Classification (GTDB taxonomy): domain Bacteria; phylum Bacteroidota; class Rhodothermia; order Rhodothermales; family Bin80; genus Bin80. The sequence goes on from JAJECE010000070.1 coordinate 24,138, forward strand.
CAATGTGGTGATGCCCGCAGAAGCAGGCCGCCACCCTGTTTCGTACGGCAGTACGATTATGTTCTTCAAGCACGGTCTCAATCTCGCTGCTGGCTTCCGCCATGGATGTCGGCAGCCCAAGCCCCTGATGCACAAAAACCACTGCAGGCAGATCAGCCGCTGCGAGATCTGCTCTCAGCCACTCCAGCTGCCGACTGTCAGCATAGCCGCGCAGCGATGTATCCACGTAAAAATTGGCCTCCGCATAGGGTATGAATCTGTCGTTCACCTTCAGGTTATTGCGGTCCAGCACCACGGCGTGGAAGCTGCCGAAATCGAACGAATAATATCGGCCCGGCATCCCCCACGCCTGCACGACAGCGTCTTTTGCCATGAAATCCATGTCGTGATTACCGAGTACATGGTAGCGCGGGCCCTCGAATGTGCGCCAGAGATCCAGGCATTCCTTGCTCTCAGGCGTGGCAAAATTGAAATCGCCCAATTGAAGAATGGCATCGGGCTTCTCAGCACGCACTGCTTTCATGAACATATCTAAACGCTCCATCGCTGTGGGTGCAAGCCCGTGATGGAGATCTGCAATCACGCCGAGACGAACCGAATCTCCACGAGCCGTCACACGGGTGACGGGGAAAATCAGGCCGCCCAGCCCGATTTGGAACAAGCGCCTGCGCGAAATAGGTTGGTGCATTATCGAAAAAACCGTTTGACTATCGGCACGGACCCAACTGACCAGATCCAGACTCTACACCCAATATAAGCTGTGTCGACTGACCATGTCGTCTCCGCTGCAAACCAAACGAGAAAGCCTCGGGAATTGCATTTGAAAGACCAATGTGATTAGAGCCCCTTGCAAAACTCCACGAACTTTGAGACATTCCTCAAGATGCATTCGCCCAGAAAACTGATAGTTTGAGTTGCAGCAGGTCTCAGCAAGTTACAACTGGCCATGCTAGTATTTTGCCCATATCGTCCATGATTGTGACCGTAACGGGATAGCTTAGAGATGGGAAAGCGCAATACATGTGCATATCGTGCCGCCTAGAATGTTCAAATGTACGAACGGGCCGGCTGGAACTCATTCGCAAGTAGAGGATGGGAATCCCTATGGATACCAATTGCCTGATTGCGGCATTGGAGGAGGTGGCACCTCGTTATGTTTTGCAGGCGGTGGGGTATATTATTGGGGGATACTGTGGCACGTATTATACGTATCGCAGTTGCCGAGGGGACTGCAGAGTTTGTCCCCTCGGAATCAACGAGTACCAATACAACACCAATTGTAATCTTGTC
>JAJECE010000083.1 GCA_022822185.1 Rhodothermales bacterium
GCCAAATTACTGCGGGATCGGCTCCGAACCACAAACATGATTGAGAGCATCAACGGCGGACTTGCACACACGACCCGCAGAGTTACCCGATGGTGCAACTCGAATCAGCGCCAGCGATGGATTGCCGCGGCGTGCCTGGACATTGAAGAGAACTCACTCAACGCCATTCCACAGGACTGGCAGTGGAAGGGACTGCTCCGAGCACTAAAACGACACAGTCAAACCAAAAAACGCTATCTTATACCCCCAAAAGCTTCATAAACTCCAACTAATAATGGCGCATCCCCACTGCTCCTCCTCGTCAAAGGCAAAGTGTTTCGAATTGTTATTGGTGAAGTATAGCGTGTCCGTGCGGTTGCTGACAATAAAGAGCTGGATGAAACAGAGCAACGTCTTAGTATAACCGTTGCCGGGATCGTTCTTGTACTTAACAATCTGCTGCATTGCCCGCCGGGGGCTGATCCCAAGTGCCTTGAGTTCAATCTGAACAACGGGGATACCGTTGATCAGCAGAATGACATCGTAGCGGTGATGGCTGTAGTCCGTGTTGATTCGTAACTGATTGACGACTTCAAAAGTATTCTTACACCATTCCTTGGTGTTGACGAGAGTGTAATTGAGCGGCGTGCCGTCTTCTCGAATAAACGTTTCCCGATTTCTGAGGGAGCGTGAGGCCTTGTATACATCCGGTGTGACGATGTCGTTGAGCAATCGCTGGAACTCATTGTCACTCAGCGTGACACGGTTGAACGCTTCGAATTTTTGCCTGAAATTCGCTTCCAGTGAAGCCCGGTCACGGATTTCTGGACGGTATCTGTACTTGAGATCCCTCAGTTTTGCGACGAGGGCTTCTTCTATATCATGTTCGCTTTGCATATTCTTAAAAAATTATCTTGTTCGTGGTTGGCCCAATGCCACGCAAGGCTGATACCCCCCATGATCCTTGAATTCTGCTCCTGATGCTTCGCTACAACAGGAACTACATAGCCTGTATTGGAGATGAACGGCGGACCAAGATGGATCAAATCAATACAATCAGATTTTACCCCACGGACTATGTTAAGATCGTCTCCCGTCCAAATGGTCTGATACCTGAAACTCCGCTTCCTGGGTATACTCAATACAGTCGAATCCTTATACATCAACCCCATCGTCGGGCCATGCCTCTCACGAGAGGTTTCATCCGGAAACCTTAGTGCATGTCTCAATAGGCCAATCCCTTTGCAGTGCGAGCGTTCAGATCATTTGCACGCCATTTCCCGAATTCCTCCGCCTGACTTTCAAATATAGGTATTTATGCACGAACTTCAAAAGCCAAAAACATCGCACTGGTTGAAACATGCAATCCCATACCAGAATACAAGTTCATTCAATAGAAGATTACCCCTGCAATCGTAATCCAATATTGTCAGTTATGACCGAACGACTTATGACCAACCCGATCTCCGGCCAGCCCCAAAGCCGGATAAATGAACTGCTGGATCGGCCTTGTGCAACCCTCTGCTACGGAGAAATGACCACGCATGAAGCAGTGCCGAAAGTCGTGCTGCAAAGGTACGAACCGGTGCCCGATTGACCAGAAAAAACACCGGTAAATCATAGATAGTTGGAAATTCCCATAATTGCTACGGGCAAAGTGGTTTCAACTATTTACTGTAATATCCAATTGTATGTCCTATCACGACCACGACACCGCCGTGCTACTGCACCCGCCAAAACATCTTGACTACAGTCTAACGGGTGAAAATGCGTCCGCTGCTATAGAGAGGGGCTTGGCCGAAGCCGATTGGTATCAGAGTCCTGTTCCCCGCAAGCGGCTGCGCAAACTGCTTGAGCGACGAAATGGGCCCGCCATCCGTGACACCATCATCTGGTTCGCCCTCATTATTCTGTGTGGCTGGCTGACTATTGTCCTCTGGGGGGCAGTTTGGGCAATACTGCCCTATTTGGCCTACGCGGTCCTGTTCGCTTCCGCTTCTGACTCCCGTTGGCATGAATCCGGCCACGGAACGGCATTTCGCAGCGACTGGATGAACAATGTGCTTTATGAAATTTCCTCATTCATGGTCATGCGTGAATCCGTTGTATGGCGCTGGAGTCACACCCGTCACCACAGCGATACGATCATCGTGGGGCGTGACCCGGAGATTCTCGTCCCGCGTCCTCCCGATGTTAAGGCAATCGTATTGAGCTTCATCAATCTTTCCGTGTACTCAAAATACTTCAAGACGATGACGCTCCATGCCTTTGGCAGACTGACTCCGGCGGAGAAGACTTTCGTGCCCGAGAGCGAATTCCCGAAAATCTACCGCAACGCAAGAATCTATTTTGCCATCTATACCGGAGTAATTGGCCTGTGCATCGCCATGTTCAGCATTCTGCCGCTAATGATGGTCGGCCTCGTCAATCTGTTCGGCAGTTGGCTCATGGTTATCTATGGCTATACCCAACATGCTGGTTTGGCCGAGAATGTGTTAGACCATCGTTTGAATTGCCGCACAGTCTACATGAACTGGATCAACCGTTTCCTCTACTGGAACATGAATTACCACATGGAGCATCACATGTATCCGCTGGTTCCCTACCATAACCTGCCTAAACTCCACGAAGAAGTTAAAGAGGACTGCCCGCCTCCATATACAAGCTTGCTCAATGCCTACGCCGAGATCATTCCTACAATCTTCCGACAGGTCAAGGAGCCCGCATACCATGTTAAACGCAGTCTTCCTGCGCCCCGAAGAAGAGACGAGGAAGCCAGATTTGCCTCTGTAGCGGATTGCGATGCGGCAGGATGGCTTGATGTCTGTTCATCCGAGGATCTGAATAAGGAAGATGTTATTCGCTTCGACTATTTTAAGAAGACCTTTGCCCTCTATCAAGACGATGAGGGGAATCTCTATGCCACCGATGGTGTCTGCACGCATGGCAATACTCATCTTGCAGAGGGCCTCGTTCAGGGCAGGATCATTGAATGCTCCAAGCATAATGGCCGCTTTAACCTGACTGATGGCTCGCCCGCCCGTGCCCCGGTATGTCGAGGACTGTCCACGTATCCGCTAGAGGAGCGTAATGGTCGGCTTTGGCTCAATGTTTCGAAACCTGGCGGTGAAGGGGCGCAGGAATATAAATCGTACCGCTTCCGGGTAGTCAGTAACCGGAATGTCTCTACGTTCATTAAGGAGACTGTTTTGGAACTGATTGATAAGACCGAGAGTATTGGTGCCCTTCCAGGTGAATACATACAGTTGGATATTCCTGTATACGACCAGATACGCTTCAGCGATTTTGATATACCAAATCCCTATGCAGGTGTATGGGAACACCAACATATCTTTGACTTGGTCGCCGCAAACTCCGAAAAAGGTCGTCGTAATAACTATTCTCTGGTTGGAGCCCCTGACCGCAATGGGGGCGTACGCCTAAATGTGCGCATTGCCACCCCACCTCCTGGACAGGATTGTGCGCCAGGGATCGGCTCCAGTTATGTGTTCAATCTTAAGCCTGGCGACGAAGTCACCGCCATCGGACCGTTCGGAGATTTTCATATCAAACCCACACAGAAGGAAATGGTCTATATCGGCGGCGGTGCAGGCATGGGCCCCCTACGCGCACACCTCAGTCACCTGTTTGAAACCGAGAAAACCAGACGCAAGGTCAGTTACTGGTATGGTGCACGCTCAAAACAAGAAATCTACTATGCAGATTACTTCGAGCAGCTTGCATCCGAGCATTCGAATTTCAGTTTCCATCTTGCCTTGTCCTCACCGCTCTCCGAAGATCATTGGAATGGGCACACAGGCTTTATCCATGATGTGGTTTGGGCGCAGTACCTGAAAGACCACCCTTCGCCCACCTCTGTCGAGTACTATCTCTGTGGCCCACCGATGATGATCAAGGCATGCAACAGAATGCTAAGCGACCTTGGCGTGAACACTCACCAGATAGCCTACGACGAATTCTAGACATTGCCGCATGTGCCATGAGTACGCTACTGTCGCTAGACAGCTACATCTCGAAGCGTGGCGCGAAAATGTTGAGAATTAGACTCAGAAATTCTGGACTCAGGAGAATGCTTGGACACTTCAATAAGAATAGCCAGTGCCTGTCAGGAAGAACATGATTTTCGACTTCAGCCCATTCCGGCGGGCGGTCTGATAGAGAGATCAAGACCCGTCAGAGATTAAATTTTCAGATGGTCTATTCTGGAAATGAAGGTTTCAAGTGACTCCATTCATTCATGCAATGATAGGATGTCCGATCAGCAAATGAGGCTCTTATGCAATCAATAAACGCATGCACCAAAAACTGCCGCCGTGAAAAACGGGGATTGTGAAAAAACACCCGTGTTACGACTGCGGAAGCAAAATCCGAAACGTTGAACCCTGCCCAACCACCGAATGTGTCAATGTCAATATGCCACCATGATAATCTACAACAATGCGCTTGGCTAAACTGAGACCAAGCCCCCAACCCCGAGTCTTTGTGCTGTACCCCGGCTTGAAGATGCTTGACCAGTGGCTACGGTCAATCCCCTTGCCGTTATCACTTATATCAATGTAAACATGGCCCTTCTCTATTCCCGAATTAATCCGAATCCGTCCATTCTCATTTTCAATGGCATCCATAGCATTCTTGAGCAGATTTTCAACCACCCATGCAAATAAATCTGCATTGATCGGGGCCTGTAATTCTGTAGAAACATCCACCGTCAATGTCATGCCTCGCCGGGGAAACCGTCTGCGCATATAGTTTGCAGTTGCGTCAAGAACGGGGGCTAATGGCTGAACTTCCAACTTGGGCACCGAGCCAATATCATTAAACCGGTTTGTCACTAAACTGAGACGCTGCACATCTGCATCCACTTCGTTCAAGGTATCATGGTCGGCCTTGGGATTGGTGCGCATCACTTCAATCCAGCCCATCAGACTTGAAATTGGTGTTCCCAGCTGATGCGCTGCCTCACGGGCCATCCCCACCCACAGGTTGCTCTGTTCACTCCTGCGTGCATACGAAAAGCCGAGATAGCCAAACCCGATAAATAATGCCACAAACGCAAGTTGCAGATATGGGTAGATCCGCAAATCCCGGATGATTGAACTCTCTCCGTAATGTACACGCTGAATCAGTGCCGGGGTGAGAGAGTCCTGTCTGACCTCTATCGTAATCGGATCATAATTCCGGTTCATTTGCGCAATACGCCGCATGATCTCAAGCGAATCCTCCGAGGTCAGCTCCCCTTCCTCTGGAACCCCAAGATGCTGCCACCGGATTGGATTTCCCTCCTCATCCACAATCGCCGCCGGCACATCGGGAGAATACTCCGAAATAATATCAAAAATAAAGTCAATGTGATCTCCCAGAGGCAGCCGGCTCCCCCAGGCTAACGCCGCCCGATGTTGCGGTGTCATTGGATCCGCCGGATCCAACTTGTCTGCAATCATCCGAAAATCCGCTTCATAAGGATTTTGTGCTGCCGCAAGTGCAACCTGCTCAATGGCGGCCGCCCAGATCGTAACACTCGTACGCTCCCGCTCCTGTAAATGCCGTACAAGGTTACTGGTGTACAAAAGAGATGCCAGCGCAATGCACATCGCAAACACGCTGAGCAAAAGCTTGAGCTTCAACTTCGTGATAAAGGCAAACATACTAAGTAATCGGTAAATGAAACGCCCCCGTCAGCAATCCACCTGAATCGTCTGAGAACGCCTGGGACCCGTAGAAATCATCGTAACAGGTATACCCGTAAAGGATTGGATTCTATGAACCAACTCCTTGGCTGCATCTGGCAATGCCTCAAAATTCCGGCATCCACATACATCTTCCTTCCAGCCCTGCATCACCTCGTACCGAGGCGTGACAGTCGCAAGTGTCTGTGCATCATTGATAAAACGGGAATCCACCGCTCCCCCCTGCTCATATTCAACACACACCTTTACCGTCTCCAGACCCGACAATACATCCAGTTTCGTGAGAGCTAATTCTGAAAATCCATTCAACCTGCAACTATAGCGAAGAGCTACCAGGTCCAGCCACCCACATCTGCGCGGTCTGCCCGTAGTTGCCCCAAATTCGCCCCCGGTATTCTGAAGATGTGCCCCGGTATGATCCGTTAATTCGGTCGGAAATGGTCCATGGCCTACCCGTGTACAATATGCTTTTGTGATTCCTATGGTACGGTGGATAGCAGTCGGCGGTACTCCAAGGCCGGTACAGACACCGCCTGCAGTCGGACTGCTCGAGGTTACATAAGGATAGGTGCCAAAATCAATGTCCAGAAGGCATCCCTGTGCCCCCTCAGCAAGGATCTGCTTTCCCTGATCCAGCGCTTCATGCAGGAAATGTGTCGTATCTGTGACATACTCCTGGAGTTGTTCAGCGTAACCTGTATACTCTGAAAAAATCTCCTCTGCATCAAGTTTATGCTCCCCATAGGCACCGCGAAGAACCAGATTCTTTTGTGCGACCTCCACCTGCAGACGCTTGAAAAATGCATCCCTGTCTATCAATTCACCAATCCGAATTCCGGTCCGTGCAATTTTATCTGTATAGGCCGGTCCAATTCCCCGCTTGGTGGTTCCGATTCTGTCGGCTGACCGAACGCTCTCCAGTGCCTGATGATACGGCAGGATACAGTGTGCATTCCGGGAAATCCACAGCCGCCCCTCCAGATCATACCCTAACTCCTGAACTTTCTGGATCTCAGAGACTAGTGCCTTCGGATCAATGACAACGCCATTGCCGATCAGGCAATGCACGCCGGAAGCAAAGACACCACTTGGCAACAGATGAAGAACCTGTGTCGTATCCCCCCACTTGATGGTATGTCCAGCGTTCGCACCGCCCTGATAGCGTGCCACGACATCAAATTGAGAAGCAAGCAGGTCAACAACCTTCCCCTTGCCTTCGTCGCCCCACTGACTGCCTACCACAACCGTTACTGCCATCAGGGAATCATTACAGAACACATCACTGCTCAAAGCAGTCCCTGAACACAGAAACTGTCAGGGCAATCTGTGAATAAAGGGAGGATTAGGAGGTCTTGTAACTCTCCGCTGCTTCCTGAACCGACTCAAAATGCTCAAACACCGTAACCAGCTTCGTAACCACAAGCAGGGATCTGATTTTGGCAGCCGGGTTGGCGAGACGCACATCACCACCCGCATTGCGCATCGTGGTCATTGCGCTGATCAACATTCCGAGACCACTTGAATTCATGAATTTGACCTTGGCCAAGTCCACGACCACATTTAACTTGCCCTGCTCTTTTAGGCCGTTGAGTGTGTCGTGGAGCTTTGCTCCCATTGGGCCGCCCATAATATTCCCCTTGAGGGTAATGACGACCGCATTGTAAACTTCATTGACTGAAAAATTCATGATTGCATAAGGTTAACGTTGGCCGGCTTTTTTTGCCGAACCAGACCGATTGTACAATTCAACCACTACGGGAGTGGCTACGAAAACGGATGAATATGTCCCGATAATAATCCCAATGATAAGCGCAAACGAGAAACCACGCAAAACCTCCCCCCCAAACATAAACAACGTAGCCACAACCAGCAAGGTTGTTCCTGATGTGACAAAGGTGCGACTAAGTGTCGTATTCACGGATCGGTTCACAACGGTTTTGTATGGTTCTGTCTTGAACAGGTTCGTATACTCACGGATACGATCAAAGATAACCACTGTATCATTTAAAGAATAGCCCACAATCGTGAGGAAGGCCGCGATGATCGCCTGATCAATCTGCATGGAGAAGGGCATGATCCCCTGGAGAAGCGAGAACACGCCTAGCGTAATCAGGACATCATGGAAGAGGGCTGCCACCGCACCGAGTCCAAATCTCCATTCAAAGCGAAGCATCACATAAAGAAAAATAACCAGAAGTGATCCCAGCACTGCATAGAATGAGCCCCGCTTCAGGTCTTCCGCAAATCGGGGCCCCACGATGTCGGTCTTGATGACTCTTGGATTGCTGTCTGGAAATGCATCGGAGATACTCTGGATGATGAGCATTTGCACCTCCGAAGTTTCGCCTTCCGATGCGGTCCGAATCAGGAGTGCATCCTGCCCTTCGGCACCCACATCACTGTAGGTTTTAATCTCTGGCGAGGTTTCGAGCACTGGCGTTAATACCGCGCGTACTTCGGTCACTTCCAATATCTCATCACTCTCAACAACAAACTCCATCCCACCCCGGAAATCTATCCCAATTTCCAATCCCCGTATAAGGATTGCACCAAGGCTGAGCAGCAGCAGGATTCCGCTCACTGCGTAGCCCCTTTTTCTACTTCCGACTAAATTATAATTTGTATTTTCAAAAATGCGCATAACAGATATCTTGGTTTGATTGTACGGTATTGATCAGCCGAAATTGACAATTCCGCGGCGGCCAATCACTACGTAATCAAAAATGATGCGGGTAAACACAATTGCGCTAAAGAGCGATGCCAAAATGCCTGCCATCAGGGTCACTGCAAACCCCTGAATGGGGCCAACGCCAAATGAGTAGAGGATGATGCCCACAAAAAAGGTGGTGATGTTCGCATCTACAATTGCACTAAGCGCTTTCCCATACCCCCCGTCAATGGATGCTTTCAGTGTTTTGCCAGTAGACTGTTCTTCCCGAACACGCTCAAAGATCAGCACATTCGCATCAACGGCCATACCGATTGTAAGCACAATGCCTGCAATTCCCGGCAAGGTTAGAGTGGCATTGAACCCGGCCAGAATCCCCAGAATGAAGATGATATTGATCAGCAGTGCAAGATCCGCGACCATTCCTCCTCCCCGATAATAGACAATCATAAACAGGGCTACAATAGAGAGCCCAACCAGAAGTGACATAAAACCGGATCTCCGGGCAACAATGCCTAAACTGGGGCCGACCGTTCGTTCTTCAACAATCTCCACCGGTGCGGGAAGCGCTCCGCTCTTGAGCACCGTTACAATATCATCGGACTCCTCCTGCGATGCCAGTCCTGTGATCTGGGATCGCCCGCCACTAATCTGACCAATCACCGTGGGGTACGAGTACACGACGCGATCAAGGACGATGGCCACATTCTTTCCCACATTGGCACCGGTAAGGCGCGACCACACCCGGGCACCTTCGGAGTTCATCTCCATATCCACGAGCGGTTGGTTTGTAGTCTGGTCAAAGTCCGATCTGGCATCTGTAATCACATCCCCCGTCAGTTCAGCATTCATATTGACGGCCAATACCGGATAGTATTCCGCCCCGCCTGTACCACTTGGATTCGCATCGTACAGCAGTTCGATATCACGCGGAAGCATGGCCTGCACATCTGGATCTGCCATCAGCATATTGAAGGTCGCTGTATCCTGCACCGATACCTCTCCAAAGACCACAGAACCCTGCCCCGCCGGGATCAGAACATCCAAGAGAGGATTTCCTACATCGTCCAGACCTTCAGTTTCTGCGAGCAGCTGACTGACATCAAAGGAGGTATCTGCTTCCTCGGCGATATCCTCTTCGGCGGGGACTTCTACGGAATCTGCCTCCACCGCCACATCTACCTCATAGTAATTGATAATCCGCTGCAAGGAGGAGTTCAGTTCACCTGGATCCGCCATCAGCCGGAATTCCAGCCGTGCGGTCCCTTTCAGCAGACGTCGCACGCGTTCAGGATCATCAATACCCGGCAATTCAACTACAATCCTGCGACTGCCCTGCGTCTGAATAGAGGGTTCGGTGACTCCATACCTGTCTACACGGTTACGGATGACCTGCATGGCACGCTCAATTGCATCCGTACCCTGCGTACGTAAATAATCGGTTACGTCCGCATTATCGGAGCGGCGTGTAATCGTTTCACTGCGAAAATAGCGTGACAGTCTAGCGTCTGGATCTCGCCTCTCAAATTCCTCAACAAACGCATCAATCAATGAGATGCCTTCCTCCTGGCTCCGTTCATCCGCTGTCGCAAGAACCTGATCAAATGCATCATCCCTGCGCTCTGCCGCCAACTGAACGAGCAGTTCCCGCAGTCCGACCTCCATGGTGGTATGCATTCCTCCCTGAAGATCCAGCCCAAGATTGAGGGATTTTTCCTTGATTGACTCAATCCTGGAATAATTTTCTCGCTCGTAATCAGTTCGCTCCTCTTGCCCCATCTCCTCCAATCGGTTATTGAGGGAAATTCCCTGTAACGACGGGAATAAGTACCAGGCAGATAGCGCCAGAAAGAAAATGACTGCGCCGACCTTGAATCCGTTACCTTGCATGTATGCTTTTGACTAAATTAAAATGCGCCGCAAAACGGGCAATGCTTATTTCACAGCCCCATGGAACGCTGACCTCTGCGAAAAGGTGCCAAATTCCGGTGTGGTGATCGCAGAAAAATAAAAAATCGGACAAAATCTGGCATCTAACTTTACCTCAGTGGCACATCTGACGAAAAACATTCCCGTCAAAATTGGGGTTTTCGGGGGGCTGTGAACAAAAATTTTCTTCTCATGGCCAGAAATGGAAATTTGGGGAACCTGCTCCAATGGATGTACGTACACCCGGTTCTCATCAACAGTTTGATGAAGATTTTTGTGATAGGTTCATTACTTTGTTGCATTAGTAATGCAACCGCATTAAAGGGTGCTCTTGAGCGCCCTTTTTTGTTTGCGGAATGATCAGGAACCAAGAATCTGGCATGGTTGGGATCCTGTGACGCTTGCACGGTGAGTTGCTTGAGGCAGTCGGATGAATTCGGCCCGTCTTGATCCCGAATGTCCGGTTGCACTCCCGCCTGCGACGGAACACTTGATCGCCGTTGTATGCGTTCCAAACCACAGAAATGGCTTTTTTGGCTGTCTGTATATTCTGCCTGCATCGCTTGAAAAATGTTGATTGCGGTTGAATTTTCACGATCCGCTCTGATAATTTGCCCACTCTTCTAGGAGTTCTGGGAACCTGTGCCTGTGAATCACGTAGAAGGGGTTGCTTTTCATAAAGCATTGCATTGTACAAGGGAAGGTTACCCCCTCTGGTAGCCGCATTAAAGGGTGCCTCCAGGCATCCTTTTTTGTTTCTGTACTACCGCAGAGTAAGACTGGATCTAGGTTGGTCGCCATACCACTGCCAAGACAATTGCTTGAATCTGCCCGATGAATTCGGCCCATTTCAATCCCTGCAATCCAGTCGCGATCTCGCCTGCTAAAGCAAACACTTGATCGCCGTTATATGCACTCCAAAACGCAGGAATGGCATTCTTGCTGTCTGTATATTCTGTCTGGGTCGCTTAAAAATGTTGATTGCGGTTGAATTTTTACGATCCACCCTGAACAATTTGGCTGCTCTTGTAGGAGTTCTGGGAACCTGTGCCTACGAATCACGTAGAAGGGGTTGCTTTTTCATAAAGTTTGCATCGTAAAACGGGTTATCTACCCCGATAGCCGCATTAAAGGGTACCTTGACTTGGGTATCCTTTTCTGTTTCTATGCTACCGTAGAATAAATCTAGATCTGGATTGATCGCCATACCATTGCTAAGGCGGATTGCTTGAATCAGCCCGATGAATTTGGCCCATTTCAATCCCCGCAATCCGGTTATGCTCTCACCTGCTACAGCAAACACTTGATCGCCGTTGTATGCATCTAAGCTGCAGGAATGGCCTTTTTGCTATCTGTATATTCTGCCTGCATCGCTAAAAAATGTTGATTGCAGTTGAAGTTTCACGATCCGCTCTGAATAATCTGACTACTCTTGTTAGGAGTTCTGGGAACCTGTGCCTATGGATCACATAGAAGGGATTGCTTTTTCATAGTTTGAAATAAGTTTAGTGTAGGTGCCTCTCAGGTCGCCGCATTAAAGGGTGCCCCCCCTGGGGCATCCTTTTTTGTTTTATGCTACTGCAGAATAAGACTGGATATAGGTTGGTCGCCATACCATTGCTAAGGCCGATTGCCTGAATCAGTCCGATGGGTTCGGCCCATTTCGATCCCCATAATCCAGTTGTGCTCTCGCCTGCGACAGCAAACACCTGATCGCCGTATATGCAATCCAAACCGCAGGAATGGCTTTTTTGTTATCTGTACATCCTGCCTGCATGTCTTGAAAAATATTGATTGCGGTTGAATTTCACGACCCGCTCTGAATCATTTGATACTCTTGTAGGAATTCTGGGAACCCGCGCCTACGAGACACGTATGCGCAGGTATTTTTTCATTTTATAGGTTTGTGAAAAGGGGCTTCGTATCTCTACGATAGCCGCATTAAAGGGTGCTCTTGGGCATCCTTTTTTGTTTGTATACTGTTGCAGAATAAGATGGATACGGATGGATCTCTGTACCATGGGCACCGCAGTCTGCTTTGATCAGTCCAATAGATTCAGCCAATTCAATCCCTACCGTTCGTCTGCATTCTTGCCTGCTGCAGAGAAGAACATTTTACCATCGTCGTGTCCGCCCCATCCCGAAAAGATTGCCTTTGTCTATTCGTATACGAACCGAACTCCTCGAAAATCAACGATGAACTTGATAATCACAAACCTGCAAAGTCTCCACGCTCAGCCGAAAACAATGCTTTCGTGGTTTTTATTGAACCCTGTCTGGATCCATCCGTAACAGACTTTGGATCAATTACATTCTCCAAGTGTCAACGAAAAAACTTAAAGTACTTGTGGCGGGTTGCGGACATATGGGAACATCTCATGCACGGGCCTACCACTCTATGGATGCCTTTGAAATTGTGGGGCTCGTGAGCCGTACTCCCGCCTCCCGCAATCAACTCAGTGAAGAATTGGGCGGGCTGCCCACCTACGCGTCATTTGAGCACGCATTATCCATGACCGCTCCGGATGTTGTATCCGTGAATACCTACCCCGATACCCATGCCAAATACGTCCAAATGAGCCTTGAGGCCAATTGCCATGTATTTGTAGAAAAGCCGCTTGCGGAAACCGCCGAAGAAGCCCAGACACTCATTGATCTGGCCCGGAAAACAAATCGTAAGATTGTAATCGGATATATTCTGCGTGTACACCCCGCCTGGAAAAAATTTACCGCTCTGGCGCAGCAGTTGGGCAAACCCCTGGTCATGCGTATGAACTTGAACCAACAAAGTAGCGCAGAACAATGGGATACACATCGGAAGTTGATGGACTCCATGTCACCCATCGTCGACTGCGGGGTCCACTATGTTGACGTAATGTGCCAGATGACCCGTGCGCGCCCGGTAGCCGTCAACGCAATCGGAGCAAGACTATCCGATGAGATCGCACCCGACATGTATAATTACGGGCAACTCCAAGTCTTCTTTGACGATGGCTCGGTGGGATGGTATGAAGCCGGCTGGGGCCCCATGATGAGCGAAACTGCATCATTTGTAAAGGATGTGGTTGGTCCCCTCGGCGCTGTGAGTATTGTCGATGAAGTCAAAGATCAAACCGACGACATAGAGGGGCACACACAAACCGGCGGACTCAAAATTCATCATAGCAGCCGAGACAAAGACGGATACTTTGATCAACCGGATGAATTCATTGATACATCCGACGAACCTTCGCATGATGAATTATGTGCACTGGAGCAGGAGTTTCTGCTTCGTGCAATTCAGGAAGATCTGAATCTGACGGACCATATGCAGGATGCTGTCAGCAGCCTGAAGATCGTGCTTGCAGCCGACCAGGCTGCGCGTGAACGGCGTACGGTCACCTTCTAGGACGCGGCAATCCGCTGATTTTTCTGCCAATGCTGCTTGCCCGGTACAGGTAAGCGGTCATTCTTACCTGCGGTAACTGTAGTTCGGGGCCTCCTTCGTGATGTGCACACTATGCGGGTGACTTTCTCGCATCCCGCTATCGGTAATTCGTACGAACTCAGACTTCATACGAAATGCCTCCAGATCTTCACACCCACAGTAGCCCATTGCGGCTCTTAACCCACCGACCATCTGATAGACCACTTCATGCAGATAGCCGCTGTAAGGCACCCGCCCCTCAATCCCCTCCGGCACCAGTTTCTTGATATCATCCTCTGCATCCTGAAAGTACCGATCCTTACTTCCCTCTTTCATGGCCCCCAAAGATCCCATTCCCCGATAGGACTTAAACTTCCTTCCTTCAAAGATCACGGTCTCGCCCGGGCTCTCCTCCACCGCCGCAAACAGGCTCCCAACCATGATACAGGATGCACCTGCCGCCAAAGCCTTGGGAATATCTCCGGTCTGTTTGATTCCGCCATCCGCCACAACCGGCACTCCATGCGGCTTCGCTGCAGCGGCACATTCAAGTACTGCGGAAAATTGAGGTACCCCAACCCCGGCAACGACTCTGGTTGTACAGATTGATCCAGGGCCGATTCCAACCTTGATGCCATCTGCACCCGCCGCAATCAGATCCTCAGTCCCTTTTCCCGTCGCAACATTCCCTGCAAGAATTTCAAGTGTATCATGCCGTTCTTTTAATTTTTCTACCGCCGTTAGGACTCCCTCAGAATGTCCATGCGCTGTATCCACAACAACAAAATCAACCCCTGCATCAATAAGCGCATCTACACGCTCCAACATATCTCCGAACACCCCCACGGCTGCACCGACACGCAGACGGCCAAGATTGTCCTTGCACGCATGGGGATGGCGGCGTTTCTTTTCGATATCCTTAAATGTGATCAGTCCTTTCAGATGCCCTTCTTCATCCACTACGGGGAGTTTCTCGATCTTATACTTCTGAAGAATCTGCTCCGCCTGTTCAAGGGTTGTTCCTGCAGGAGTCGTATGAAGTGGTGTCGAAGTCATCACACTGCGAACCGGCTTCATGTTATCTTCCTGGAATCTCAGATCCCGGTTCGTGATAATTCCGACCAAATGCCTAGTTTGATCGACTACAGGGATTCCTCCAATTGAATAACGTGCCATAAGTGCACGCGCATCCCCTACTGTACTCTCCACTGCAAGCGTAATCGGATCCTGGATCATTCCACTCTCGGAACGCTTGACCCTGCGCACCTGTACAGCCTGATCATCCACGGACATATTCTTGTGCAGCACTCCAATCCCTCCCTCCCGTGCCATGGCAATTGCCAGACCTGCTTCCGTAACGGTATCCATTGCCGCCGAGAGTACTGGAATATTGAGCCTTATTTTGCGGGTGACCCAGGTGTTAATCTTCACATCTCTGGGCATCACACTTGACCTGCCGGGAACCAGAAGCACATCATCATAGGTCAGCCCTTCACGCGTCACCTTCTCTGTAAGGATCTGCTCTGCTCCAGATGAGTCTTTTATTCGAGATTGTTTCATGACCGTTTCGATTGACCTGCCATACGATATAATTTACGAATCTCACTTTCTTTGAGTTCACGCCATGCTCCACGTCGTAAATGATGTGTCGTTAATCCGGCATAGGATACTCGTTCCAAAGCGATTACTTTATTCCCTATTGCCTCCAACATTCGCCGAATTTGACGATTCCGCCCTTCATGCAGTTCGATACCGATCTCAAAGGGATTGCCCGGCAGCAGGTAGATCGCCCGGTCACAGGTTGCTAAGCCGTCCTTTAAAGGAATCCCGCGACAGAGTTGATCCAGCTGTTCCGGTTGAATGGGCTCGTACGTGCGCACCCGGTAATGTTTCGGAATTTGAAAGCTGGGGTGCATGAGCCGATGACCGAGATCTCCATCCGATGTTAACAGGAGCGCCCCGGTTGTATTGCGGTCAAGTCGCCCCACAGGAAACAGCCCGTTGGTTCCTCCGTCCATGTTAATCAGGTCTAATACCGTTTTACGATTTTTTTGATCTTTCACGGTTGTGATGGTGTCCTTGGGTTTATTCAGCAGGATGTATACAAATTCCCTCGGTGAAATCATTTTCCCGTTGACACTCACCTTATCTCCCGTCTTAACCTGATACCAGTATTCACGAACGACCTGCCCATTCACCTGAACCTGCCCATTTTCAATGAGCCCGTCTGCATTTCGTCGTGAGCAAATTCCAGCACGTGCAATGTAACGGTTAAGCCGTCCACCTTCCATTATCCGATCTTGTGCCTTTTCCACCTTCTTTTGTGCCATGAATCGTTTGAATAAACCTACAGAAAGACTTTTATTTAGGTGGTTGTATCCTCATCGGATGTGCGCTCCACCGGTTTCTGATCGCCGTGATCAATCCCGTTCGCCATCAGGAGCCGCAGACGCTCCTGATCAAAATTTGCCTCTCCAAGTAACTCCTCTGCCTGTCTCAAATTTGGCAACCCTTCCAAGTCATTTAAGCCAAACTCTTCCAGAAACCGGTCTGTAGTCCGATACAGGATTGGCCGTCCAGCAACTTCCGCACGCCCGGTAATGGAGAGCAGATCCAGGGACAGCAATTTTCGGATTGCATACCCTGAATCTACTCCGCGGACCGCATCTACCTCTACTTTTGTTGTTGGCTGCCTGTATGCAATAATCGCCAATGTTTCCATTAACGGTCGCGTTAAACGACGTGCACGTTCGCGCCGGAAAAAAGTCTCCAGAAATGGTGCAACAGTTTCAGTGGTTGCCATACGCAGTCCACCGGCCCACTTTTGAATTCGCAGGGCACGCCCCTGCTGTTCAAAGGAGGCATTGAGCAGTTCCACGGCTTCCTGCACCGCTTCCTCGGTCGGGATGTCATCGCTTGTAGCCACTTCAGCATAAACGCTGCAGATCTGGGCTGCACTCACGGGAGTTTCTGCGGCAAAGGCCAGTGCTTCCAAAACCATTTCCATGGTCACCTCTGTATTCACAACTTTCTGGTTTATCTCACACACCCGCGATCACCCCCTGCTCAATCATAAAGGCATTCCCGTCAAAGGTGTTCAAAATACAAATTTCGTGCCCGTAGGCCATCTCCAGTATTGCCAAAAAGGTGACCACAATGAAGCTTCTGGTTTGCCCCCTCACCAGATCATGGAAACTGATCCGTTTTTTTGTAAACAAAATCCTGCGTATATGCTCAGATTGATCCTCAATTGAGTACTGCTGAGGGACAATTGTGATCGTTTCTTCATCGGGTGCATCTTCCAGTACAAGACGCAACGCATTCATCAGTTCAAATACTGTGGCTTTCACCAGCACCTCTTTTTCTGGCGTTTCCACCTCGGGCGGCATAGATGCTTTCCCCCGGGTAAAAAGTCTGGACCGCTGCTCCAACTGTTGATTCAGAGTTTCGGCCGCATCCTTATAGCGAATATACTCAAGGAGCTGATCAACGAGCTGTTGACGCGGATCAATCTCATCGTCCTCAGCATCCATTTCCGGTTGTGGGAGCAGCATCCGTGCCTTGATGCTGATCAGCAGTGCAGCGAAGTAAATATAATCTGCAACACCGTCCAGATTGATGGATTCCATCAATTGGACATATTCCAGGTACTCATTCGTGATCTGGGCAATTGGGATATCAAAAATGTCAATCTCCCGCCGATTAATGAGAAGCAGAAGAAGATCAAGGGGGCCTTCAAAATCTTCAAGTTCGACTCTGTACATCAATCCCCGACTTTTTGGGAGGCAAACCAGTCTGCCGTCCGCTGGATTCCCTCGTGAAGACTGACCTCCGGCTTCCAGAAAAGCCCATCGTCTGCCTTGGTGCAGTCAAGCACACTACGTCGCTGCTCCCCCGGCTTCCCTGGACCATGCCTTGCAGCCCGGTGGATTCCAAGGGCTTCCTGAAGTTTCCGGTGTAGTGTGACCACATCTGTTTCAACACCCGTACCAATATTGAATGCAGTTGGCGATTCATCAAAATTAAGCGCCGCAAGATTCGCACGGGCTACATCATCAACATAGACATAATCTCGTGTCTGAAGACCATCACCATGAATGATGGTTGGCTGATTTGCCAGCAACCTCTCTGAAAAAATAGCAATGACTCCCGCCTCCCCATGAGAATTCTGGCGGGGTCCATACACATTCCCATATCGTAATGCGACATAGGGAATTCCATATTCACGATAATAGAAATGCAACAACTTCTCTGATGTCAATTTGCTGATCCCATAGGGGGAGAGTGGTTGCTGTGGATGTATCTCGCTCTGCGGCCCTGCTTCCGGCTCACCATAAATTGCCCCTCCCGTTGACGCAAACACCACCTTGCGCAGTCCACTCTTTCGTCCTGCCTCCATGAGATTAATCAGTCCAAGAATATTGACCTGAACATCAAAAGCCGGATCCGATACACTGCGACGTACATCCATCTGCGCAGCATGATGGACCAAAGCAGTATATCGTTTCTCCCGAATCAGCGCAGATGCCTCTGGCGACTGAACATCCATTATATGGAGCTTTGTGGACGGTGGTACATTTTCCCGAAAACCACTGGACAGATTATCCAGCACCTCCACGGTATGCCCCTGTTTGATGAGTAGATCGGCAACATGGGAGCCAATAAACCCTGCACCACCTGTGACAAGAATGTTCATATAACGGACGTTCGGAACCGGTCTGACTGAGTATGAGCATCTTTAACGCTTATAACGGAAATACTGTCCACGCCGGTCATCGTGATTGAAATTGTTTCTTATATGCTGGAACCGATTCGTCTCGGCCTGCTGTTTAAAGTGATCAATCTGAATCATTGTTTTGCCCCCAAAGTTAGTGATTGATCAGCGGTTTGGGGCTATTGCATACGAACGTCTACACTTTGGTATCTGCACGCAACATGGATTCTTGATCAATATGCTGTACACTTACAACGAGCACCAACATTTTGAAGATCGAATCTACACTCTCCAGAGGAAATGCCGCACTTTCCTGGGGGCCTGCACGATTCTATGCGTGATTTTTTTGCCGCCTGTATTCGCACAGACATCCTCGGAACTTCGCCAAATCTTTGATCAGCAAAATATCCTGCGTTACGAAGAGGGCGCATCCATCTATCTTGATCTGCTTCAACAGGCTTCGACAACCCCGCTGTTGGAGGAACTGCATCAACACTTACGGCTTCTGAAACTGATTACTCCAACAACCGGTCAAATTCGTTCCTCTCTAGATGCACTTCTACAAGGAACGGGAGGGCCCGCAGATGTTATCGCCCTTGTACGTTGGTGGAACCGGCAGGACCCCGTTCCCTCCACCTTCGCGAATGAGCGGATTATTGAACATTTATCCCGTATCTCTTATGCCTTCCGTCACTATCGCCATCAGCGCAGTGAATTCGGGGTGGATGCCCGCGGTGAAATTCTGATAAGATTGGGCTGGCCGGATACTCAAAGAGAACTCAAACTCAAAAATAGCGGGCTTTATCTTCGCCCGGTTGAATACACGCTGACTCGCAATGAATTCTGGGTCTATCGGCGTATACATCAGGATGCGCATTACCTGTTCGTGTATCAATCCAAGCGACGCGGATACAGAATTGGTACTGTAGATGACCTAATTCCCAACAAATACCGTACCCGGCAGGAGGATGCACCGGTGCTTCTGAAATGGCTGGACGACATCTATCAGCAGCTTTCTGTAGACCATGAGCATTACGGCCCTCTGTTTGATACGGTGAGTGACTATGTTTCAATTGCATCCTCGGATGAGACACGTCCTTTTTATTTTACAAAGCAGCTACTGCGGGACGCACGGATCCTGGATAATTTCCACCAGAGGTCCCGATCAGAGCATGTTCCGATCTCCGACACAGAGGTGGGGCGCTCTCCCGTTTCCCTGCGTCCCGAAATACGGTGGGCCCGCTTTCTGGAACCGGGAGGAACGACGCGGCTGCATATTTCATGGATGATTGATCCAAAATCGCTGCGACCGGGGCGCAGAGTCACACGCAGCCTTCGTAAAAACGGTGCGCAGCCAACCGAAGATTTTCTGCTGACTGCCTATCTCGTCACGCGTAACGAGCTCTCTGCCCCCTCTAACCTGCGGCTGCGGCAATATCACCTGAAGGATGGAGTAAATTCTCCATTCGATCCACGTACATGGATTACCCGAGGGCTGCATGGAAGCATCAATGTTGCGCTGCAGTGGGAGTACGCCTGGACGCAGCTTGACAGTTTGAACAATATTCTTCCCGCTGCTAAACTTGGCTTTCACGTACAGGCACTGGATTCTATGACTGCATTAAACGGTGACGGACAATCCATTGAGATGAGTGACCTCCTCCTGACGAAACTTGACGAAAAAGGCACACCCAACAAAAACGCTCCGATAGTCAAAGCACACTGGAATCCCGACGATCCGCTTGGGATCTATTTTGAAGCCTATTTCCTGCGCTTTAATGACCGGGAACAGGCCAGTTATCAGGTGTCCTATGAAATTCAGAGTGCAGATGGTGTGGGAGAACCAAAAATCTCGGCATCAACCGCATATACCTCGGAGTCCTCCACGACCACGATAAAGGAGCACATTGTACTGGATCTTTCTAAATGGCAGCAATCCCAGCTGGTCGAACTCACCATCAGGGTCACCGATAATACATCTGGAGCAACCGTAGAGCGTGCCACCCGACTTCAACTAAACACACGGGAATGAGCCTCCGATCACCACGGTGTGCATGCACCTTACATAGTGTCTGGCAAAATGCAAATGCTTCTATTCGTCCATTCAGATATGGTTCCCGAACCGGAACGGTGCTGATTTCACCAAAGACGGTTCTACACGGGGGACAAAAAATCCGAGGACACCTAACTAACAAGCCCACTGACCATTTGACTGGCCAAGGGGACTCATCAGTTTTCTAACTAATTCTATTCAGATCAGAAACAAGTAACTGATCCGATAAAATGCAGGTGCTTTTATTCGCCCATTCAGATATGGTTCCCGAACCGGAACGATGCTGATTTTGCCAAAAACGGTTCCAGGCGGAGGGACAAAAAAAACATGCCCTAAATCAACAAGCCCCCTGACCGCTTGACCGGCCAGGGGGACTCGTCGGCTACAAAGAAGTTACCCAGATCAACCTAACTAGCCAATCCAGTCAGATTCATGAGTTTCTATTCGCTGATCAGGCAATGGTTCCCGAACCGGAACGATGCTGATTTCGCCAAAGACGGTTCCACAGGAGTGGGCAAAAAAACCAGGCTCCTAAACCAACAAGCCCCCTGACCATTTGACAGGCCGAGGGGACTCATCGGTTTCTTCAATAACAATCCCCAGATCAGAAACAAGTGACTGATCTGACAAAATGCAGGTGCTTTTATTCGCCCATTCAGGCAATGGTTCCCGAACCTGAACGGTGCTGATTTTGCTGAAAACGGTTCCATACGGGGGACTAAAAACAGGCCCCTAAACCAATAAGCCCCCTGACCATTTGACAGGCCGAGGGGACTCATCGGTTCTCTAATGAAGTTACCCAGATCAACCATAACTAGCCAGTCCAGTCAGATTCATTAAGATCTAACGGAGTGCATTTCTTAACGATGTCCCGCATTTGAGTCGCTCAATAGAGTGATCCTTATCTCCAAAACGGACCGTACATTTTCTCAGGGAGAATCTTTCAGCCTTAGGCAAGTTACCCGATACCAGAACAGCCCGAAAATTTTGAGCATCCACAGCCGAAATCCACGCTTCAGCGATTCTGGTGGCCGCCTGAAGTTGTTGTACAGATTTTTTGGCATCCGGCGCACCCTTCTTCATCTCTATTGGTACGATCCAACCGCCAGAATCATTGGATGCAAACAAGAAGTCAGCATTTTGGGAATCATCTGCTTTCGGGATTCTATCCAAGTCAATGATCACATTTGGTGTCGGAAGACCGTCCTTACGGAGGAAGCAACCCTTTTTCCCTAGTCTAGAGCGATGGATAGCGTCATTGGGAGCGTGCTCCTTGAAACGACCAACAACTGTATCCATATTAGTTGTCGAGTTGGCGGGAAATCCGCGCCCAATTGTTGTGCAGTATAGTTGCAATGTCATCAAAACCGGTAGGGTAAAGCCCTGATTCGTCAAGATCTATCTGCGACACGGTTGAGCCGTTAGGGAGGGTTCCTTGCTGAAACAGCCAAGCACCTACTTTATCCGGGTGTAGGGCCACTCTACCCCCGGCAATCTTATCACGGTCAGGTGTTGGAAGAAACGACAGCCTGACCAAGTTGGCCAGTTCTTCCAATACCCATTCGCTATGAGTGGTAATGATGATGCGAATTCCCGCATTCACCATTGCTGCGAGTTGACGCGTGAATTGAACTTGCATAGAAGGGTGCAAATGAGATTCAGGTTCCTCGATAATCAGTACATCACCGGGGCTAACTTGATGACGTAGATACAACAGAACAGGGGCAAGTTCCGATACCATTGACGATGCATTATTTAATGGCAAGGTCTCGGGCCACCCACTCCGGCGGTATCCGAATTGAGGATAGTTTGTTGTTTCTGATCTTTCAGTTTTTATAGAGCCATTTAGTATATCGTCCTCAATTTCCTTACAAATTTCGAGAATGTCTTTGTACCAATCAGTATCTCGTCTCCGAAGTGAATGATCATCAATAGTAATCAATTTTTTCAAAAAATCTACAATGATTCCTGAAAGAAGTGGCATATCTCGTATCTGCTCTATCCCAGTCATTGCAATACTGCCCAAGGCTCCACTGACCACCGCCTTGTGCGCATGCATGATTCCTGTTCGGTCTGCAGGGAGGTAATAGGCAGATTGGGCAAATGGCCTGCAGACATCACCAGCAAGATATTTTGTTAGGAGGGTTAGCAAGCGCCGTTCTCCTCGATATGTACGACCAGATTCCAAGGAGTCTTCAAATAATTCTCCTTGCGATAAAAATGATCGCAGCCACATACTGCGAGACATTGCAATGATAAAATCCGCTCGAAGCCTTAGCACCATTCCCTCAGGGATGATCGTCTGAAATGCTGTTTCGCTGGATCCCAAGGTCAAATGATGTTCGGGGAGGGCGCCGCCATCAGTTGTTGGCATTGCACGTAAGACGATGTGAGAATCACCATTCACATCCCAGCGGCGAAGTGATTTTGCTTCAAGACCAAAACATCTGCCAATTTCGTCTTCTAGCCCAGTGCCAGATATATTGCGAAACTTTTTCCGTAAGGTAGCTGCAAGTTGTTCTGGAAGTACAATTTCCTCTTGGCCCCTGAGAATATCTCTTTCATGTAAAGCCCGTAGGTTATCCACTATGTTCTGCAAATCATGAAGAATGCCCTGTGTAATGGAGTCTCGCGAAGAATGCAATTCCCTGTGAGGTGCTAAAAAAAAGTTTGGTGTATAGTCGTTAAAGTAACGATGCAACGCATAGATCAGGATGGCCAAATACGACTTTCCTGTGTTGCTCGGACCAATGAACACGGATAACGGGTGGAGTTCAATCTCTGCCTGCTGTATTGGCCCAAAGTTCCTTACTGTAAGTTTAGGATGATCTCCAGTTGTAGACATATGTGATACACCGCTTTATCTTTGTGAATTCTTCAGGAACTTGCACATCCCAAAAAATCTCGTAGAATTTTTCCCGATTCCACGACTCAAGAGCAAAGAAAGTTGCAGTTAAGTACACAACTACCAATCTATTGGCCAACCAGAAAATGGTTCCCGAACCGGAACGGTGCTGATTTTGCTAACAACAGGTCTACACGGGGGGACAAAAAAAAATCCGAAAGCCCTCAAACCAACAAGCCACCCCTGACCATTTGACTGGCCAGAGGGACTCATCAGTTTTTTGAGACCATGCCCAGATCAGCCATGAAAACTGATCTGACAACCAACGGGTTCTATTCGCCGATCAGGCAATGGTTCCCGAAATGAAAAGAACAGGCACATTCAGCCACTATGAACAAATACTTTCCCGCCTCAAATCTCATCATTCAGGAAGCCGGGAACCCTGCTTACGGAACTCTCCACTGCCCAGATGCATACGGGGATCACGGATCTGCGGGGATCAGTAATACTCTAGAAAAGATTTCTGGAGACAAAAAATCACCCGCAAATGTCTGAACATCCTCCGCGGTGACGGCCTCTAACTCTTCTATCGTTTCATCAATTGAGATCACCCTCCCAAAATACAGTTCCTGCTTCCCGAGCCGGGTCATCCGGTTGGACATACTCTCCAGCCCCAGCGCAATGCCGCCACGAGCCTGACCTTTCGCCCGTGTCAGGATCTGGTTGCTGACCGGTTTTTGGGTCAATTGCTCAAACTCCCGAAAGATCAGACGGAGAGCATGGTTGATTTTTGACGGATCCAGTCCAAGGTAAATCCCAAAGTCCCCACAATCAGAGTATGCATTCAGGAAGGAATAAATGTTATAACAGAACCCGTACCGTTCCCGGATACGTTGATTCAATCGACTGGAACTCCCCCCGCCCAGGATAATATTGAGGATTTCCAATACTGCTCTCTTTTTGGAATGCACCGATACCCCAGATCGCCCCAAGATCAGATGACCCTGCTGAATGGGACGTTTCAGAGACAGTTCAGTGGCCTGATACGGAGAGTGAGTAATTTCTTTTGGAGGCTTCGGGCCGACAGGCCGAAGGTTCTTGAATGATTTCTCAACACTCTTGACCAAAGTTCCATGCCGGAGGTTCCCTGAGGCAGTGACGACAATCTGATCGGGAGTATACTGTCTGGAGACATGCTCAAATAGGTCTTCACGCTTCAGTCCAGAGACCGTTTCGGGGTACCCGATAATGGGGCGTCCAATTGCCTGCGACGGATAAATAACGGACTCAAAGCGATCCGTGATATATTCTTCCGGTGTATCATCGTACATTTTTATCTCCTCCAGTACCACACACTTCTCCCGTTCAATCTCTCGTTCTGGAAATACCGGTGAAGCAACCAGATCACACACCGAGTCTACCCCGCGAGCAAGATAAGCGTCCAGTGCACGCGCAAAATAGCATGTATGCTCTTTCGATGTATATGCATTCAAGTATCCCCCGACCGATTCCATTCGGCTGGCGATCTGATGCATCCTGCGCCTCTTCGTACCCTTGAAGACCGCGTGTTCCACAAAATGGCTGATACCTGCCTTGAGTTCCGGATCATTCCGACTTCCAGAATCAACCCATACTCCTACGGCAATGGATCTGACCGATGGGACAGATTCACTGAGAATACGGATACCACTGGGGAGCGTCGTTTGGGTAATCACGACTTTTTCGCTCCGACTAATGTCTACGTGGTCCCCGGTGCCGATTCCCGCCTCCACGATTGCCTCCCCCGCGATAACCTCCACGATCCTGCCTGCCTCCGCCACGGGAGGAGCGCTCTCCTCCTCGCTTAATATGGGCGGGGCGTGGTAGTGTCACCTTGTGACTGAGGCGAAGGCGACCGCGGTCACGGATCTCCATGAGTCGCACCTTGAGTTTGTCCCCAACCTGAACGACATCCCGCGGATGGTCGATCCAGTCCCAGGAGAGTTCACTCTTGTGCACCATCCCCTCTTTTCCTGGAAGTATTTCCACGATTGCCCCTACATCAAGAATACTGCGAACAGTACCTTCGTATTCCTCTCCCACCTCGGGGGCAATGACTAACGTCTGAATGATTTCTATCGCCTGATTGACCGAGTTTTCATCCGAACCTGCAATCGTTATATAGCCAAGATTGTCTTTCTCTTCCACTTCAATCACCACCCCGGTATCGGCCTGAATTCCTCTCACAACCTTTCCACCCGGCCCAATCACTGCACCGATCAATTCACTGTCAATCGTAATTTGGGTCAGTCTAGGAGCATATGGAGACATGTTATCACGGGGTTCGGAGAGCGTTTCATCCATGATATCTAGGATGTGCAATCTGGCCTCACGGGCCTGAAGCAATGCCTGTAACATCAGATCACTTGAAAGCCCACTGATCTTAATATCCATCTGGCATGCCGTGATTCCGTCACGTGTCCCCGTCACTTTAAAATCCATATCCCCCAGATGGTCCTCTGTACCAAGAATGTCGGTCAGAACAACATGGCGGGTTTCATCTGCGATCATACCCATCGCAACGCCTGCAACGGCTTTGCGGATTGGAACTCCCGCATCCATGAGTGCAAGACTCCCTGAACATACACTGGCCATAGAGGAAGAGCCATTGGACTCCAGCACATCTGCATTCACACGAATGGTATACGGAAACTCTTCCGGATCCAGAATCATCCCCTGCAGTGCACGCTCCGCAAGGTATCCGTGTCCAATTTCGCGCCTGCTTGCTCCGCGCAAAAACTTGGCTTCTCCGGTTGAAAACGGGGGGAACTCATAGTGCAGGAAGAAATGTTTGTCTTCCTGATCAAAAACCTGATCCACTGTCTGCTGATCACGGGTAGTCCCAAGCGTAACAGATGCCATCACCTGGGTTTCACCTCTTGTGAAAATGGACGACCCATGTACCCGCGGCAGATAGCCTACTTCACACCAGATTGGGCGCACCGATTCAGGATCACGCCCATCTATCCGTCTCCGCTCTGCCATGACCATCTCCCGCATCACTTCACGGGAGACAATTCCTGCGGCGGCACGAATCTGTCCTTCCATCAGTTCAGCATCTTCATCAGGAAACTCTATCAGAATCGTTTCAACTGCTTCATCGGTCAAGTCGGACAGACCGCCATAAAATGTTTTCTTATCGTAGGGGGCCCGAACATGGGTTTCCAGTTTGCTCTGAATCACCTCACGTACGCGGTCTACGATTTCATCACTTGGCAAATCCACTCCATATACCAACGGCTCAGCTGGAGCATGCAACGCTTCAAATTCAGCACATAGATTCAATTGTGCCTGACA
This sequence comes from Rhodothermales bacterium, assembly GCA_022822185.1. Taxonomy (GTDB): domain Bacteria; phylum Bacteroidota; class Rhodothermia; order Rhodothermales; family Bin80; genus Bin80. The sequence continues at coordinate 26,639 of JAJECE010000083.1, forward strand.
AAGTGCTTTGATGACCTCATGGGCACTTGAAAGCGCCTCAACGACATCTTCTTCCGAGCACTCCTCCATTTCTCCCTCAACCATCATGATCGAATCCAATTTACCGGCCACGACGAGATTCAGGTCGCTCAATTTCAGTTCCTCTTTTGTGGGATTCACAACAAATTCGCCATCAACCCGTCCAATACGAACCTCTGCGATGGGACCATCAAAGGGCGCTCCTGACAGCAATAATGCAGCGGATGCACCAATTCCGAAGAGCATATCTCCATCATTCTCGCCGTCTGCCGAGATGACCGAACCGATTAACTGAACTTCATTGCGATAGCCCTCGGGGAACAGTGGACGAACCGCCCGGTCCACTAGACGGGATGTGAGGATCTCCTTATCATTCAAGCGTCCTTCACGTTTAATGTATCCACCTGGGATCTTTCCTCCTGAAGAAAATTTTTCTCGATAATCCACGGTAAGTGGAAAGAAACTTTGTCCAGGTCGGGCATTTTCTGAGGCAACCGCGGTTGCCATTACTATCGTATCGCCCGTTCGCACGACGACCGCACCACCTGCCTGTTTGGCTAGCCGGCCGGTTTCCATTGATATTACTTTTCCTGGCGCATACTCTGTCTGCGCCATCACTGCTTTAGGGGTCATTTAACCTCATAATTATTTATAATAAAGCGTTCCGAACATCTGATTTCGTTCGGATACTGTACTGGCTTACTTGCGCAAGCCCAACGCTTTGGTGATATTTCGATACCTCTCAATATCCTTGTCAATCAAGTAATTGAGCATCCTGCGACGCTTTCCCACCAGTTTCAATAGTCCGCGCCTTGTTGCATGATCTTTTTTGTTGTTCCTTAAATGTTGGGTCAGATGGCGGATCCGTTCGGAAAAAATTGCGATCTGCACCTCTGCCCTGCCCGTGTCCGTTGGGCCGCTGCCGTACTTTTCTGCAAAATGCCGTGTCTGTTCCTTCGTTATCATCTTGTCTAATCCATTAGTCTTTGTTCAATCACATCCTCGCCAAACGCCTACGTGCAAGACTAGTCACGATTGAAGTAAACCGGCTGACCAGGATGAATCAACCCGCTGTTACGTTAGACCATGGAGATTGTTCCAAAACCTTCCTGGAAATTATTTCATCCTGTTGCATGGCAGCTTTTAACGCCCCCATTGAAGGGAAGTTACGCTCTCCACGAATTCTTTCTAGAAAATGCACATTAAGTTCTTTTTCATAGATGTACCGGCTAAAATCCAACAGATGTACTTCCAGATGCACCCCTCTGCTTTCCTTGATCGCTGGACGCGTTCCAATACTCATCATTCCCCCGACAAACATCCCCTCAAATTCTACACGCACAACATAAATTCCGTACGCTGGCACAACCTTCCGGGGCTCTAACAGAACTAGATTTGCCGTCGGATAGCCTAGTTCCCGCCCCCGACCGTCTCCACGAACCACCCTGCCGGTCAGGGAATGCGGACGTGCCATAAGCGTTGCGGCAAGGGATACATCGCCCTCTTCCTGCAGCAGGGATCGCACTTTCCTGGAAGAGACCACCAGATCATGAATCTTGTAGGGATGGAACATACCGACATGAAACCGGTGTCGCCTGCCCATGGAGGCAAGTAGATCAACATCCCCTTTTCGTCCCTTTCCAAACCGGTGGTCATGTCCCACAATGACCGCTTGAAGCCCTACTTGTTTCACCAGCAATTCCAGAATAAAGTCTTCTGCGGTCACTCTGGAAAACTCTTCCGTAAAGGGTAACACAACCATCCGGCCCAATCCAAGGGATGATAGAATTTCGGCACGCTCTCCTATGGTCGTGAGTTTGGGTTGGGGCTGCTTCAGTAATACTTCACGTGGATGAGGGTCAAATGTAACCAGGGTACTGAGGCCACCCGTATCTCTGGCACGCTGCACAAGATCTGCAATGATCATCCGGTGCCCTAAATGTACACCGTCAAAGATCCCTACTGTCAATATACTGTCTGGCCGACAGGTTAGCGTCTCCAGCCCTCGTTCAAAGATCATAGTTTTTCAAGGAAAGTGATCAACTGCTCCAGCGTACATGCCGGTTCAACCTGATAGTTTCCTATCACGGTGCGGCGTAACTGCGTCAGATGGGCTCCTACATCTAAATGCTGGCCAACATCATGTGCTAGTGCCCTGATGTAGGTTCCCTTACTGCATTGTACCCGAAAGTGAACCTCTGCGTCAACGATACGAAGCACATCAAAACTGTGGATGGTTACGGTATTCGGGCTGCGTGGAACTGATTCCCCCCGCCTTGCCTTTTTGTAAAGCCGCTCCCCATCCACCTTGACGGCAGAATACATGGGGGGAATCTGTTGAATCTCCCCCGTATGGGCCGAACATGCAGATTCAATCTGTGCAGCAGTCAACTGATCAATGGGTTTGCACAGCATCACCTCGGTATCTACGTCCATGGATGGTGTCACCTCTCCGAGGCGCATGATACCCTCATATACCTTGGGAAGACGCAAAAATTGCTGCTGCGCCTTTGTCGCCTTACCAAACAGCAGGATCAACAGTCCCGTAGCTAGCGGATCAAGTGTCCCCGTATGCCCGATCTTGGTCCTTCTTGGAAAGTATCGTTTTAGCCTTCGGATGACATCGTAAGAGGTCCAGCCGCCTGGCTTATCTATCAGGAGTGCACTGCCGAGAAATTCTTCCGGTGACCGTACGTGAGCACAAAAAGATGTGTCCCGTACTGGCACAGTTTCCTCTTGATACATCTGCATCATTGTTTCAGTAATCATGATTTGCGGGAATCTGCTCTCATCAATCTACGGTACAGGTCACATCTCCACAAAATTCTGTTCCAGTGCCTTCTTCTCCAATCCATGACAATGAGCCATGAATCTACTGAAATTCTTGAAAACAGGTTGTCCTCTATCACTGTTGCCGTCCGAATATGCAACCTATCTGGAAACCATGCGGTCATACCTATCCCAACTGAATCAGAAGACTGATCAGAAGGAAGTCTGAGTTCCTGTATTGAAGCACCACGAAAATAAATCCCGCTCTGCAAAGTTGATCTGAACCTTGGTTTGTCAGCAAAACGTTACATCTCCCGCTCACAGAGTGCTTCCCATGTTTCTTCTTCATCATTTGGGGTATGACCGCCCAAGTCAGGATCCCCTGGCTGAATTATAAAATTTCCCGGATTGAACTCGCTTAAAAGTACTCTGCGATTTTATTGATGGGAATCCAGATTAAAATTCTCCGATGATCTCCCATTCACAGAGTGCTTTCCATTCTTCCTCTTTAGGCCCTTTTGGTTTCCCAATCAGGAATTTTCCTGCATCACACCAAGGGGAAATATTCGGACATCGATTATCCGATGCTAAAACATTGCCC
>JAJECE010000099.1 GCA_022822185.1 Rhodothermales bacterium
GTACGGTTTGTGACATCAGTGCAAGACTGGGAACCAGATATAAGACCCGGCCGCCAACCCCCGCCAGATCCTCGGCAATCCGAAGTGAGGTGAAGGTCTTGCCGGTTCCGCAGGCCATCAAGAGTTTGCCCCGGGATCCCGATCCCTGAAGCCCCCTGACCACATTGCGGATCGCTTCCTCTTGATGCGGGCGCGGGGTCTTCTGCGGGGCTTTCTCCTCCACCTTCCCCGCGCCAATATACATATTCCAGTCAATCGGGCTTTGTTTAAGGTCATGAAGGCCAATACGGAGGACAGGGACGGCCTGATCACGAATCGTATCCTCGGCCTGCTTACTCCAATGCTTCCCCGTCGTATCAATGATGACGCGGCGCTCAAAATGCTTCTTGCCCGACATCGCCAGAAAGGAGTCCAGATCCTCCTTCCGAAGCGTCTTCCCTTTTGCAAAGAACTTGCACTGGATCGCACACCAGCCTCCCGTATCCCGGATCTTTGCCACCAGATCTACGCCGATGTCCTGCTCCGACACTCCCTGGCCGGATGCCCACACGGCATACGTCACGGGCGGCGCATACTGCGCTTTCTGAACCGGATCATGCGTCAGAAATGCAATGCAGAGCCTCTCAAACGCGGTTCCTTTGATGCGTTCTTGATTGTGGCCGGATGCCGCGGCTTCTTTGCGCCAGATGTCAAGGATGTGATCCAAGGAGGATTCAGATACAGGCATGATGGATACGTTTTGGCTCGTTGAACTCTTCAAAATGATTGAATGAAGGTAGCACAGAAACTGCTAATATCGTGAATTCTGAATCCTTAACCTAAAATTTCCCGTATATTGCCCCTGACGAGTCTTGGAGATCTCTCAATTTTGAGTCGGTACTGGATCTTTGGGTTGGATTCTGTTGGATTACATGAGAATTATTTTGCCGCTATTGGAGGCCCGCTGAGATGATCACACCGGCATTGTTTGGCTTCTTTCGTGAACTCCGTGCGAATAATAATCGAGACTGGTTCAAAGAAAACCGTGATCGCTATGACCAAGATGTTAAAGAGCCGCTGATCCGGTTTATCACCGAATTTGCCGGGCCGCTCCAAACGATCAGTCCTCACTTTACTGCAATCCCGAAAGTGGGTGGCTCCCTGTTTCGTATCTATCGGGATGTCCGCTTCTCAAAGGATAAACGGCCCTATAAAGAGGCTGCCGGCGTACACTTCAGGCACGCCGCAGGAAAAGATGTGCACGCGCCGGGATTTTATCTTCACCTAGCTCCCGATGAGGTGTTTGCCGCACTTGGGATCTGGGGGCCCGGCAGTAAAGAACTCCTTGCAATCCGGCAGGCCATGGTTGATGACCCGGATACATGGACCGCCATCACACAAAATCCAGACTTTCTGGATGTATTCTCTGCAAGATACGAGCATCAAAAATTAAAACGGGCCCCAAAAGGATTCGATCCTGGTCATCCGCTCATTGAGGACCTGAAATGCAAACACTTTGTGGCTTCGTGCCCCCTGTCTGAAACGATTGCATGCGCACCGGATTTTGCGGTGAAACTGGCACAAACCTATCGCCATGGCGCAAAATACATAGAGCATCTGACAGGTATACTTGACCTTGACTGGTAACCAAAACGATTTCCCTGATGAACCCATTCCAGACCCACGGCGCCTTCAGTTGGCACGAACACCTGGCCGACGACGTACCCTCGGCCGTGCAATTTTATACGCAACTGCTTGGCCTGATCACCAGCGAAATGCCCATGCCTGATGGCAATGAGTATACGATCCTGCAGAGCAATGGGAAGCATCTCGCCGGATTAATGGCATGTCCACCTGATACCCCACCCTGCTGGACCTACTATGTCACGGTTCAGGATATTCAAAAACTTCTGGCAGACAATGAACTGAACATGATCGTTCCGCTCATGGAAAATTCAACGGTCGGCACCTTTGGCGGATTTCTGGATCCACAGGGCGCATATCTGGCAATCATCCAATACCATGATGCCCATGAAGCTGACGAACACGCAATCGCAAGCACCCACGAAGCATTAACCACACACGGTGCCTTTTCATGGTTTGAACTCCAAACCCCAGATCCAAAAGCGGCCGCCGACTGGTACAGCAGTCTCTTTGGCTGGTCTATTACGAAGATTGAAACCCCCTCCACATACTATATCGCTTCGGTGAATGACACGGAATTTGGCGGAATCATGGAACCCGTTGCTCCTGGAATTCCACCACATTGGAACTGCTATATCACGGTGAATGATGTAGATGCCGTGCAGGCAAAAGCCGCTGAATTAGGCGCGACGATTACTGCACCGGCCTTTGACCTGCCAAATGTTGGCCGCTTACTGCATATCTGTGACCCCGCAGGTGTCGCAATTGCATTCGCCACCTGGGCACCCCAAACCCCCGAATAGCAATAGAGCAGGTGAGGGACTTCCTCCATCATGCCCTAATATAATTGTTGGATTGATGCCCAGTAAGGAACTGTGGCATTGCCTGAGGTCATTTGGCCATTCATGCAGCAGGAATATCACCTAAATCAATGTACGGGATCTACCAAGATGTAGTGCTGGATACTGCACCGGACAAAGCCTTTGCCGCCTTCAGTACCGAGGCTGGACTGAATAGTTGGTGGACAGATCAATGCAGCGCAGACTGCCGAATCGGAGGAACCTACGATTTTCTCTTTGACCCGGATTACCGCTGGTCAGCGGAGGTGATTGAACTCAACGAGTCCAAACACATCACATGGCATTTCACGCATGCGAGTCAGGACTGGACAGGAACCACACTGAGTTTCCGTCTGATTCATTCCAATGGAAAACTGCTGCTGCGCATGGAGCATACAGGGTGGAAAACCCGCAACCACCATTTCCGGCACTGCAGTTATTGTTGGGCGCAGTACCTCAAGAAACTGAAGGACAGCCTAGTTGCCGGGCAAGACTAAATTTCGTGTTCTAAATGTCTGAACGGGGAATAATGTCGAGTTGAGATCCGGTATATCTCGGGTGCCTTTCGAACTCCCAACTTATTCACATGCCCGATATATCGCCCTAGGATCTTTACCTCCTCAAAGATGTCTGGTTCGATGTGAACATTGTCGAATTCGGGATTGGCGGGTTCAAGACGAAGCCCCCGATGATCCATGAAAACTCGCTTGAGCGAAGTCTCACCATTGTAAAGGATCGCACCGATCCCTCCATCAGGAATATCATCATCCACCAGAAGTACATAATCTCCATCGTGGATTTCCGCTCCAATCATAGACTGACCACAAACACGTACTGCAAAAATACGCTCAAGGTTAGGGAAAAGAGTTTCTATGGTGATATGTCCCAGATTCGCTTCCACGGCTTCCTGAAGTGTGCCTGCAGTAATCTCACCAAGGATGGGAATCCCGCGGTGCATACCTGTATGCTCCGGCTTTAACTGGAAACCGCCCTCCTCATTGACCAAGTATCCTTTCTTCTGGAGCGCCTTCAAGTTCTGGGTAATACTGTTCGAAGATTTATAGCCGAACTCAATCATAAAGCTCTCGTAACTGGGCCATCCTAGATTTTCTCTGTCACATTTTATGATGAAGTCCAGAACGGCCCTCTGTTTTGGCGTTAAGGGACGTGGCATGTTGTTGTGTGGTTGTTAGTTATGTGATCAATATAGTACTTAGAACGCACTTATAAGTTCTTAGATACATGATATTTCTAAAAAAAACAATTTTGTTCAAATCGTACCAACCAGCCGCCTACTTGGCAGAAGCCTTCGGTTGATCAAAAAACTGATCTATCTGAATCAGGTTCCCGTCCGGGTCCTCCAGAATTATACTTCCAGGTCCGCTGGGATTTTCCTCTTCGTCAAGTTCAGCCACAATAGCCTCCTCAAGCCCCCTGTCCTGCAACTGAGCCTGAATCTCCCGGACATCCATGAACTCATCCAGTCGCCAGGATTCCAGCAGATTCTCACCGCTTCCATGCTTGGCACGCAAACCGGGATTAAATGTCAGTATTATGTCTTGGAACATATCCTTGAAAAGTCCAATCACGGTAATGCCGCTTACCATAATCACATACCCCTCCCCCCGATGTGTAACATCAAACCCCAGCCTCTCATAAAAATCAATGGACAGGTTCAGGTCAGAGACAGGGATACTGACCGAAAATGCTCCCAATTCAGGTTTGCTCATAGTTCTCTATATAAAATGGTTCTGATCAAGAATGCTGAAAAGGCATCCAACGCCGAAAATACACGCCGAACCCCGTTTGGTTCAACGGATCCCTGGGAATCTTTGCAAGTTGATTCAGGATCATCCTGAAAATTAACCGTATCTCCACATAATTGCATCCATAACAAGCCAATGACACAGCTGAAAACGAGACCCACAGACGCAAGCGTTCAGGAATTTCTCGACGCTCTGGAGCGCCCTGACCAACAGTCAGACAGTGCAATTCTGCTGCGTATCATGGAAACAGCCACCGGAGATTCACCCAGGATGTGGGGGCCCAGTATTATTGGCTTCGGCCAATTTTGCTATCGCTATGCATCGGGAAGGACAGGCCAATGGTTTCATGTCGGGTTTTCACCACGAAAACGAGCCTTCAGTATCTACCTTTCCGGCGGATTGAGTCACCATGAAACCGCCCTGAACAAGCTCGGCAAGTATACACGCGGCAAAAGCTGCCTCTACATCAGGCGGCTGCGTGATGTGGATCTGAGTATTCTGGAATCCATGATCCAGAAAGCATGCGCACTCACTCAAAACGATACTCCATAAACCGGGCATCCAAGACGAAAACGTTGATCCGCAGATCATTTCAAAACTTTGGTTCACCGGTTAATCTAAATCAAGGCACCCCTGGAGCATAACATAGTGAATCCCGATCTTCTCTCCGCTGAGGCATGGCTGCACATGTTCCTATTGAGACATGTGTACACGGAGTATTTTATGTCCACTGTAAACCGGCACAGCAGGGTACTTGCCTCATCCCGGCTACGTTATCCCAAACTGATCCTCCTCAAACAGGCTGAGTTGGTTGCTTGGATGCCGGATAAATAAATCCGTTCGAAGTGGCTGTCTGGATTGATTGAGATTGTATCGTCTACAGGTCATCTCAAACAGGTTTTTTAGAAAATTTGCCCACTCCCCCTCCCCCCGCATCCGGTGCCGAAACCGCGGATCATTGAGCCGTCCGGAACGAACTTCCCGGATTCGACCGATAATTTTATCCTTGCGCTCCGGCATCACCCGCTCCAGCCAGTCTTCAAAAAGCGGGGCGACCGGCCCCGGCAATCGGAGTACGATGTATCCCGCCCGCGTTGCTCCCCGCTTGGCAGCCGCTTCAATAATCGCAGGAAGTTCTTCATCGGTCAAGCCGGGAACAACAGGAGCAACCATGACACCGGTGGGGATTCCCGCTTCAGTAAGTGCCTCAATTGCATCTAAACGACGTGCAGGAATACTGGTACGAGGCTCCATGACACTGGCGATTTCGCGACGCAGTGTGGTCACCGAAATCCATACACTGACCAAGTTCATCCGTGCCATCGGAGCCAGAATATCAATATCTCGTGTGACTAGATGATTCTTCGTTATCACACCGACTGGATTCCGATGATCTAACAGTGTTTGCAGGCATCCCCGGGTTAACTTGAGCCGACGCTCTGCAGGCTGATACGCATCCGTATTCCCCGACAGTGAAACAACAGCCGGCTTCCAGGAACGCTTGCTTAATTCCTTGCTCAAAAGCTCCGGAGCATTGCGTTTGATTAAAATTTTCGTTTCAAAATCAAGCCCCGCACTCCACCCCAGATATTCATGACTCGGACGTGCATAGCAGTAAATGCAACCATGTTCGCAGCCCCGATAGGGATTGATTCCCCAGGTATACCCCACATCCGGCGAGTCATTGCTCACAAGAATAGACCTTGAAGTATCTTCAAAGAACTGGGTCGGTGCCTGTCTCAGTTCACCTGGCTCAAAAGCATCCAGATCCAGTTCTATCTTGATCGGATCAAATCTGGTTGGAGGATTCGTTGCAGTTGCACGTCCTCTTGGGGCCGGTATGGATGCCTGTTCATTCATCATCGTACAAGATATTATTGATTGCGTACAATCTTGTTCTGAATATGATCTTCCTGTTCACTGCTTTGGACTTGCCATGAAGCAATTTCTATATACCGTTTCGGTGCTGCTCGCCGCAGCCTTACTTGCACTCATTATCATGGGCCTATTCGTTGACGAGGTCCGCTATACGGCTACTGCACGCGTGAAGGCACCGGTCGCCGATTCATGGGCCACTTTTCTGGATCCAGACCGGCAAAAGCTCTGGCAACGAAACCTGGAGCATGTCGAAGCCATCGACGGCCAACCGTTTGATTCTGGCGCATCTTTTCGTATGGAATTTGCAGACGGTAATTCTCGACTTGAGACGGTTATCCTGCTCACCCCAATGGAAGAATACCGCGCAGAGATCGAAACTGAACATTATAAAGGTTACCGTTCTATTACGTTTCAGATATTGGGGGATGGATCCCGCGTACAGCAAACCGTTGTTATGTACGGATCCTCCTTTCTCAGCCGGGCAATTCTGCCTGTGATCCGCCCATTGATGCAGCGTGATCAAATGGCCGCCTTTGATAATCTGGCGGATCTGATTGAGGCATCCCCTTCCGTCAACCCGCAACAGAACAATGAATAACGAGGGGGATATCGTGAAGCTGGATTACGGCACCGAAGGCCTGCCATTAAATCTTAGAGGAATCCATGCCACCATCCTGCGTCCGCGCTATCTAGAGGGCCTGCCGGATGAACGGGCAGCGTTCATTGAGTCCATTCGACATCCCTACAGTACACTCCCCCTGCGCGAACTCATCACCAGTGACGAGTCCCTTGCAATTGCAATCCCGGATATCACCCGTGCCCTTCCCAGTGATCGCCTCTTGCCGTGGCTTTTTGAGGAACTCAAAGGATTCAAACCGGAAAATGTCACCATCATCGTTGGCACAGGCACACACCGAGGCAATACACCGGACGAACTGCTTCAAATGGTTGGCCCGGAGATCGTAGCCAAATACCGTATCGTAAATCACGATTGCCGTGATTCCAGTACCCTGATCTATGCAGGCCGCAGTCCCTATGGTTACGATGTTTCTTATACGGCAGATTATGTGAAGGCCGACCGGCGAATCCTCATGGGATTCATTGAGCCGCATTTTATGGCCGGATTTAGCGGAGGCTACAAGGCCGTCTTTCCTGGAATTGCTGACCTGAATGCCATCCAGACCTATCACGGGTTTACCAATATTGCCCATCCAAAGAGCACATGGGGAATTCTGGAGGGGAATCCGACCCAAAGCCATGTCCGTGCTGCGGGCAGTTTACTGCCTGTGGATTTCCTGATAAATGTAACCCTCAATACCAACCGGCAGATCACCGGATATTTCTGTGGAGATGTTACCGCAGCCCACGAAGCAGGATGCATCTTTTCCAGAGAGACCGCAATGGTCCGTGTGGAGGAAGCATTCCCGATTGTCGTTACAACCAACAGCGGCTATCCCCTTGACCTGAACCTGTATCAGACCGTCAAAGGAATGTCCGCCGCCCATCCCATCACGAAAGAAAACGGACTGATTATCACCGCCTCCCGCTGCAATAATGGATTCCCGGAGCATGGCGCATTTAAGGAGCAACTCCTTCGCTGGGCAACGGTGGAAGAAGCCTGGGCGGTAATCCAGAGCCCTGATTTCCGTGAACCCGACCAGTGGCAGACACAGAAACTATTGCAGATCCTGCGAACCTGTCGGGTCAGTCTGCGAAGCACGTTGGATCCGAATCTCGTTCAAAGGGCACACTTAACCCCAATTGAAGATGTGCGCACTGCGATTGATGCAGAATTAATGCATCTCGGCAGACCTGACGCACCGATAGCCGTGATCCCTGAAGGACCGCTGACCATTCCATATGTCGGCTAAAGCCCAAGTACGCTCTGGATCTCCTTGAGCATAAAATCTGCGACAAAACGATTTCCTGCCGCATTCAGATGAACGCCGTCGGTCGTCAGTATTCCATCATAAACTTGATCTGGATTCTCGGCAATCAGATAGGCTTCAAAAGACGCACGCAGATCGCAGAGATGCACATCCTTTGCCTGTGCGACGCGGCGAATGAGTTGCGCGTATTCTACCAGCCGCAAGTTCACTTCTGCGTCGCTCTCTGTGTTCTCTCCGATTACACTGGGCGTACATAATAAAACGCTCGCTCCACTCTCTTCAATCCGATCCATTAACTCCCCGAGTCCTGTCTCAAAAGTATCAGGGTCCGTTCCAGTGACATGATCAAACTCAAAATGATGCCAGACATCATTAATCCCGATATAGACGACTACATGCGTTGGATTGTGCACCAGCACATCCTCATCCAGCCGGGCTAGGAGATCGGGGACTTTATTCCCGCTGATTCCTGCACCTGTCACTTCAATATCGGCCTCAAATTTCTGCAGCGAATCTGCAACCAGTGTGACGTAGCCGCCTGGATTTACCCCCGCCTCCGTAATGGAATCACCAAGAAAAATGATGTGGGGCTGTGCCTGGCTGGGCAAAATACTCATCAGAGAAAGAAACACTGTAAGAAATATGCTACGCATGGTAAGGGGGATAAATTGCGGTTCATGGATTGAAATTTACAAACCAAATTTGTATCCTGCAACGGTCAACTGCGATTTGCCATGCGGGGCAGTTCAATAAAATCAGTTCAATTCTCACAGCGGCAATGATCCCCGGATGATATTTTTCCTGACGAATCTTTCCTGCATCGGACTTATTTCGCCATCTGTCGTATATTTCGTCGGCTTGCGGAGTTCCGTTGAGTCAGAAACCATTCTGCAAAGATAACATCGTCCAATTCACACTAAACAATCCGTCTCCGGTCCCCTACTGAATTGCCATCCAGTAATATACATTTCGGCGGTACGCCCCGGCGGGTTTTATTTGATGTTGGAGATCAGGTGAGTTTCCGGGACAGATCTCGTGTATACCACCGCGGTACGATCATAAAGCTCAATCCAAAGCGTGCCAAAATAGACTGTGGCAGCACGATCTGGAATGTGCCCTACGAATATCTGCTTCACACATGCAATGTGATCAGTAGCGAGCGCAGTGAGCGATTAGATCGCCTCACAGAAGTCGCTACCGAGGCCCGGCGCCTGATGGACCAACATGGCCTCCAGAACTGGCTGCTTGGATTTAATCATTCATTCAAACAGTTGGGGTTGTGCAATTATGAAAAGAAAGAAATCCTTTTGAGCGCAATGCAGGCGATACGTCGAACGACTGCGGAGACAACTGATGTTATTCTGCATGAGATCGCACACGCATTGGCGGGCTGGAAGGCAGGGCATGGGCCCAAATGGAAAAAGATTGCAACACGGATTGGCGCGAAACCAAGTGCCTGCGCCGAAGCCCCTACAGAGATCATGGAAAGACATCTGGCCGTCAAAAATGATGTTCAGGTTGGAGATACCGTGACATTTAAGAACAAGCAACAGCAAACAATCAGGGGCGTGGTGATACGAAAAAATCCAAAAACAGTCACAGTGAAAGTTCCCGGCGGTACGTGGCGGGTATCCTATTTTGCGCTGGAGACTTCGTAGCATTTCCGGCTGGAAGGAACTGAATCAAGGGTGGAACTCCTGCAATTCCACTTTATCGCAACCATTCATCTCCCACGAAAAGGGAGTCGTATCCATGAGTAATCATGTGAGGTGGGAAGGGAAACCCTCCACCCCCTACAGCGCTAACTCCTGCCTAACATCTGTTCACTGTGCCATGAGTAAGTCAACTGACCGTATCCCGCCGGAGCGCCTGTTCGTATCTGACCGTGGCGCAGCCAAATACTTTCACGGACGGAAAAATACTCTGCAGAAGTTCGCCAACCAGATACGAGAGGCGAACAAGAAAAATGGTGGCACCATCCTCCTTATTCAAGCGACCCCTGGCGCGGGTAAAACCGCACTGCTCGCCGAATGCCGACGGCTTGCGGAGGCGGAAAGATGGAAGATCGCCCGCATCAAACCGAGTGATCTCTGGGATACGAACACGCTTCTTCTCTCGTTGGGACGAGCGAGAAAGACGAGGCGGAAAGAGCGCGGATGGAGCGGTCATGTAGAGGGGGCGTGGATCTGCCATGGGTGGGGAGTGTGAAGGCAGGCGGAGGGTACGAATCTAAAAAAATGATTGCCCTACGCACCACAATGGATGTGCTAAATGACAACAAAGAGGCGCTGCTCCTCATTCTGGATGAAGCGCAGCGGTTGTGGCACCTCGCACAGACAAAGGATCCCCGTGCTGATGCCGCCAGCAACCTCCTTAATGCCATTCATAACGGCGAGGTTGAGCGCCCTGTCATTCTGGCAGCCGCCGGTCTGGGGCGACCCGTCAGGCATTTCGGGACCTAGAGGTTTCAAGATTTGAGGGGGGACTCTTTCGTCGAACTGGGGCGGCTCCGCGAAACATATACGCGGGATATCCTCCGCGACTGGCTCGTCAAAGAAGCCGGAGCAAAGGGAAATCCCACACCCTGGATTGACAAGATTGCCCCGGAGACCTGCGGTTGGCCTCAGCATATTCTGGCATATGTGAAGCCCGCAGTACGATATCTGGCGGCGATATGTCTCCCACTGGACTGAAAATTGTGCTGGAGGAGGGGATGCAACGGCGGATATCTTATTATGAAAGCCGCGCAGAGAAGGTAACACGGAACCAGCGCAGGGCGATTGCTCGCTTCCTTGCTGCGACCTCGGCAGGAGATGGGTTTGACTTAGAGGATCTAGTCACTGCATTGAAGGTTGATTTTGAGGGCAGAGATGAAGCGGAAAGAATCGTTCGCACCGGACTCCACAGTGGACTGCTGGATATGCACAAGGGAGTTTGTATTGTTCCGATCCCATCCATGCATAAGTGGCTAGTAGACGGATACAGTCAGAGCTAAAGGAGGTCCCCGTGATCACGGGATACATCCTCCCGCCGGATACAGGACGGGATTGTCAGGCCGCGTGACGATGCCTGAAGCCTCATCCCTCTATCCACTGACCACCCGGACAGGAACCTGAGAAAGTGCCTCACATATCTGGGATCTCGATAGGAGGCACTCCACAGGACAATCAGACAGCCCGCTGTTACCTGTAGATAGAATCCCCCGCAAAATATATTCCGCCGACATCTATCGCCTCCCAAACTGCTATTTCGCAGTCGACGAAACCATGTAGAATTTAAAAAGTACTTATTTGAGTAAATTTACTCAAATAAAAATTTGACAGCCTTGTTATGTATGAACGTAACCATGTACAGGAGCTCATTGATCTGATCTCAGTGAATCCTCATATGCATATAATTGCCCTGACGGGGCCCCGTCAGGCAGGTAAAACAACGATTGCCCTGCAGGCCTGTACCCGCTTCGCCAAATCTGGAATTCCATCCTGGTACTTTGCCTCTGATGATCCAGGACCTGCACAATCTCATCCGGGAAAATGGACGACTCATGATCATATACGGATGGGCGGTTTATCGGATGGGCAGTCTCTTGTTGACCTATGGGAAAATGCCCGGAAGGTGTCCCTGCAGTCAGACCGAGGACTCGTACTCTTTTTAGACGAAATTCACATGATCCCAAACTGGTCCCGTCTCGTGAAAGGGCTGTGGGATCAAGACCGCCGTGAAGGTCATCTGATCCATGCCGTGATTCTGGGCTCCGCTGCCTGGAGGATGCTGACCGGAACCGGTGAAAGCCTGACCGGCCGATTTAGAACGCTACCGGTCACACACTGGTCATTTCCTGAAATGGCCCAGGTATTTGGGTTAACACTTGACGAGTATATTTTCTTTGGCGGGTATCCCGGAGCACTCACGGAAGAAAGGGATCCAGCAAGATTGCAAAATTGGCATAACTATGTAAAAAATGCGATCTTGAGGCCTGTCGTAGACAAGGATATCATGGGGCTTGAGCGTGTCAGAAAACCGGAACTGATGCGACAGCTGATTGAACTGGCCCCCCACTATTCCAGTCAGTTGATTTCCTACAATAAACTGCTTGGCCAGCTTCAGGATGCGGGTAATATAAGGGAATGTCAAGTAGCCGGAGGGAATTTCACCCTCCGGCTCTCACAGAACCGTGCGTGAGCCTCTCAGCTCACACGGCTCTTACCATGCAACCGTTGGATATTGAATAAAGGTAAAACCATAAAGGAATTCCCAGTGCACAAATAGATCGGAACTTTGTCGAGCAATCCTCCTTAACCACCGCCATGACCGGCGCCAATGCCCGCGGAAGCATTTGTACTTGCGCATCATCCATCGGATCAGATGTTCATCTATGCTTCGAAAAACACGTTTCAACTCCGATTTGAAGAATGCGCCATAGTAGTCAATCCATCCGCATACCGTGGCATTTATCCTGCCCGCGATAGCTTCCATTGACAGAGGACTCAGGCGAGCCAACTCCCAACTGCGAATGGTCTCCCGTATGGCGTTCGCCGCCTTCCGACTGACTGCCGGATTAAACCCAGTAAAAATCCTGCCCCCGCGACTCTTGGTCATACGAGGCCGAAACGTGTACCCCAGAAAGTCAAACGACACTTCAGGATAAGTGCCCGCTCGACCGTCTTGTTTGCAGTATACGATCCGGGTTTTATCCGGGTGTAAGGTTAAGTGACAGGCCGAAAATCGTTCCTGGAGTACCCTCCAGAGATCTTGCGCCTGCGCCTCACTCGTAACAGTGGCACACAATGTCATCCGCATAACGCTCGAACGGAATGGCTGGAGCGTTGAGCTCCATCCAACGATCAAATGCATAATGCAGAAACAGATTCGCCAGTAATGGACTGATCACCCCGCCTTGCGGGGTGCCGACCGTCCGGGCCTCTTCCCGTCCGTCTGGATGCACCACCGGAGCTTTCAGCCAGCGCTCTATATAAGAGTACCCACTTCTGCCCTGTGTGCTTGCGGACCGCTTTCATCAAAAGGTCATGGTCAATTGTATCAAAGTATGCCTTGATATCCATGTCCAGAACCCACGCCCGCTGCCAGCAACGCGTACGTGCGCGCTGAATCGCGTCGTGGGCCGATTTCTTCGGCCGATATCCATACGAATCGGAATGGAATACCCGTTCCAGGATCGGTTCCAGTACCTGCTTTACCACCATCTGTGCTACCCGGTCGGACACGGTGGGGATCCCCAGCGGTCGAACGCCTCCGCTCGACTTTGGAATGTTCACCCGCCGAACCGGCTTTGGATGATAACTCCCCGATGCCATTCGATTCCAGATCTTGTAGAGATTGTCTGCAAGATTTTCCTCAAATTCTGTGATCGTTTGGTCATCAATCCCTGCCCCTCCCTGATTCGCCTTTACGCGTTTCCATGCATCCCAAACTTGTCGTTTGGTCACCGGAAACGGCTTTGCGTTTTGCGCCGAAGTCCTCCCGTTTGGTTGCTTCGTTGCCTTACGCTGCATGGTTCACCCCCTTCGCTCCATTCCCATTACAGGAATTTCCACACTACTACGGGATGATCCGCCCCTGTGGAGTGCGTTGGTACTCAATGCCTTGCGGGGACTGCCCGCTTGACACGCTCCCTTCACATCACCCCGACAGGTTCCCACGTTCCATACAAGGGCCCACATCG